>JAGNHB010000019.1 GCA_018001935.1 Acidobacteriota bacterium | reverse complement strand
GTCGGGTTCGGTTCTGATTTCGGGCAGCACTTCGGTTACCTCCTCCCCTTGGACTGGAGGTATTATAATTGAAGTGCCCTGATTTATTCAACAGCTGTTTATCCTCATGTGACGTTGTAGGGGTAATAAAACCAGTCTCGGATGTCTTGCAGTTTGCAAGCGCCCGGCCTGGTCTCCGTTTCCGGTCCGATGCCTGGTGTTCACGTCCCACTCGGTGCCCGACACACGGATCTGTCCCGGAGGGACTGCGGACATTAGCCGGCGGGTGCTCCCCCGGAAGGGGTGCTCCCGCCGGTAACGGGATGATTAGAATCCCCGGGCGCCCCGGAGGCGGCGCCGGAAACATCGTCCGGCGCTCGTTGATCGGGAACTCGGGCCCCGTGGCCATAACCTGCGCAAGCTTGGGACACGGCCGGGATATTCCGCGCAAGCTGAAGCTTGCGCCACCCCCTTCAGTACTTGAAACCCAGGAGGTTCCAGTAGTGCAGGAAGGCGGTGGAGGCCACGACGGCCAGGGCGAAGAGGGTGAAGTGCACCCGCTCGGCGACCGACACGCTGCGCTTCCGCCAGCCGGTGAGCGTGTATCCCAGGGCGAGGGCCGCCAGCGGCAGGTTGACCAGGTTCAGGACCAGGCAGACGTTCAGCCAGAACGTGTAGCCCCGCATGAAGGAGAAATAGTCGGCCTGTGCCTTCTCGAAGTAGAGGTAGATCCCGACCACGGACGCCAGGCTCGAGAGGCTGTAGACGAAGGCCAGGAAGCGCCCGCGGCGAAGGGCGGGAGGCGCCCCCCCCGTGGGCCGGAATTTCCGGAAGAGTTTCCGGGCGGGCCACACCAGGACGAACGACAGGAAGATGACGGAGAAAAAGCCCAGGACGGCGTGCTGGACCGGTGACGTCTCGTACCAATCCAGCTTCTCGAACGCGCCGGTCCCGATGAACAGGTAGCGGACCCTCCCGTCCGGCCCCAGCCGGAAGCTCACCCGGCCCCCGTCCTCCGGCGTGCGGAAAAACAGGGGCTCGATTTCCACGAAGCGCTGTCCGAAGAGTTTCAGACCGTCGCCCGACGCCGTCACCTTCACCTGGTCCCCCAGGTATTTCAGTTTCAGGAGAGACGGTGTCAGGCCTTCCACCTGCCGGTAGTACCCGGCGAATTTCGCGAGGTCCCTGTCGGCCCCCGCCCAGGGTTTCAACGCGGAGAAATCCGTGCTGGCCGGGCAGTAGCGGTCGAGGACGAACGCGGTCAGTTCGTTCTTGAAACCCATGTCGAAGCAGTTGTAGGAGACAAAAAAGCCCCAGTTCTCCTCCGGCAGCAGGTACATCCGGCTCAGGATGCCGGGCATGGCCCCGTCGTGGAAGAGGCCGCGCCGGTCGTTCTGGACGCTTTCCGCGAAGCCCCAGGCCCGCCCGCGCAACCGGGGGTGACAGCCGAAATGGCGGCGCTGCATCTCCCCGGCCCAGGACGGCTCCAGGATCCGGGCATCCCCCAGGGCGCCCTTCTGCAGCTGGGCGATCATGAACTTCGCCATGTCGGTCCCCGTGGACACCAGGCAGGCGGCCGGCACGGTCATGCAGTAATCCGGGGGCTCGGGTGCGCACCGCCCCCCCGCGGACTGGTAGCCCGTCGCCATGTCCGGCATCCAGGCGGCCGGCACCGGCTGGCGGAAGGTGCTGCGGGTCATCCCCAGGGGCCGAAGGATGTTCTTTTCCTGGTAGTCGGCGAAGGGAAGACCGGAGACCTCCTCCACCACGAGACCGGCCAGGGACATGCCGTGATCGTTGTAGCTGAAAACCTCTCCCGGGGCCGTGATGCGCGGCGGCAGCCGGCGGGCCAGGTAGCGCCCGAGGGGCTCGATCCGGGACGGGTCGAGGACGTGCTGGCCGTAGATCCACTCGGCGAAGCCCGCGCTGTGCGTCAGGAGCGCGTCCAGGGTGACCGGCCGGGCGAAGGTCCCGGGGACCTGGAGGGATTTCAGGTAGCGGTTGACGTCCTCGTCCATCTTCACGGCGCCGCGCTGGGCCAGTTGCGTGACGGCCGTGGCGGTGAACACCTTCGAGATGGACCCGGCCTTGAAATACGTGGTTTCGGGGTCCACGGGCTTGCGGCTCTCCAGCGAGGCGTAGCCGTACCCCTTGGCATAGAAGACCCGGCCGTCCTTCACCAGGACGAAGACCGCGCCGGGGATGTGACGGGCTTCCATCTCCCGGGCGAAGAAGGCGTCCACGGCCTTCGCGAACTCCGCCGGGTCGACGGGCCCCCGGGAAGCGGCCGCCCCGGCCGGCGGCTCAACCGCTTTCACCGGGGCGCTTGCGAACAGGCCTCCGAAAGTCAGGATCAGGGCGACAGCGGCAAACCGGTGCAATTTCCCCTTGTATGAACTCGACATGTTTTCCTCCCGGGTTATTCAGAATTTTCCTTTGATCGCGAAGTGGTCATCGTTTTGGACAACAACTCATCTTCGCGTCCGGGCCCTTTTCGTGTGGTTCGTGGTTCCAAAAAGGCTTTTAGCTTTTTAGGCTGAAGGGGTTTAGAGCCCGACCCGGGGAATCGTAGCCGTCGTGAAAAGCCTGCCTCGGCCCCGGAATCCCGTTCGTATATTTCGTGGTTCATCCCTGTTTCACCCGGGCCGGAAGGGGCGAGGCCGCCCCGTTTTCGAGGTATGACAGCCACACCTCCGCCAAGGCCCGAACGAGGGCTTCCTCCGAGGCGTACTCCGGCAGGTCGAGCAGCGTCGTCTGCGCGAAGACCACCATCTCCTTCACGGCCGCCACCACCAGCGTCATCCCCAGGCGGAGGGCGCAGGCCGGGTCGGGGTGCCGGATCTCGGCGCGCCGTTCCCGGAGGAGGTCGCAGACCGTATCGATGCACCGGACCAGGCGGCGGCCGGCGGCCTGGAAGCGGTCGTTGGGCGACAGCCGCACCCGCAGGATGAGGGACCGCTGCATCCCCTTCCTGCGGGTGTAGGTCCGCCAGACGAAGCGGACCAGTTCCGTCACGGCCTCCGCCAGGGGCGCCTCCCGGTGCTGCCGGACGAACTCTTCCACGTCCGCCTCCACGGCGGCGACGAAACGCTCGTCCAGGACGTGGAGGAGGGCCATCTTGTCCGGGAAGCGGGAGTAGAAGACCCCCACCGACGAGCGGGCCTCCCGGACGATCTCGTTGACCGTGACCTCGGCGAAATCCTTCGTCTCCAGGATTCGCTCGGTGGCGTCGAGGATCCGCTGCAGGGACCGCTCGCTGCGGGTCTGGCGGGGCGCCCGGGTCAGGCCGCCGGGGGACACCGGTTCTCCATCCGATTGTTTCTTCATGCCTTACCCTCTTTCAAACGTCGATCTCAATCCCGGATCGAATCCCAACTCTGATTAGAATTAGAATTCTTGTTCTATTATACGACAGGTCCACGGGAATTGTTGCGACCCTCCTCAACAAAAAGGATAAAAAAAAGCCGTTTTTATTTCAAACCACTAATTGCACTAATGTTCACTAATGATGGGGTCGAAAAAAGTCGGAGACTCAGCTCTTCCGATGTTGTAACTCATTTGTTTGTAAAACCGTCCTGGAACGTTTTTGGTCCCGTTATTAGTGATTATTAGTGAAATTAGTGGTTTACCCGGAAGCGGCCGTTGCACTTTCCCGCCGGATTCCTTACAATGCCCCCATCCGGTGCCCCGAGGCGCCGGCGATCTCTCGAGGAGGGCATTCCGATGAAAGTCCGGTTTCTTACGCTGAGCCTGCTGATCCTTGGCTTCGGGGTGGTTCCCCTGGCGGCCCAGGAGGATACGGAGACTCCGGCAACGGAGACGGAAGCGAAGGACTTCCCTTACCTCTCCCGCCTGGACCGGTACAGTTTCTCGGCGGAGGAGGACGTGGAGTTCGACAGCTTCCGCTTCTTCAACGGGAAAACCATGCAGGCCGTCGAGGGCCGGAAATGGGTGCGCCGCTACAACCCCGAGGAGGGACGGATGCCCGCCAGCAACCTGCAGATCATCCGGAACTACACCAACGCCATCAAGGCGGCGGGCGGGACGATCTTCCACTCCGGGCCGGTGGAGAGCGAAGCCTACGAGGACCATTTCCAGTCCGACAGCATTTCCGCCCGGTTGACCAAGGGCGACAAGGAGATCTGGATCGACCTGCGGTGCACGTCGGACGGCGAGTACTACATCACGGCCATCGAAAAGCAGGCCATGCGGCAGGACGTGAAGGCCTCCGAACTGTTCGACGCCCTGGAGAAGGACGGCTTCGTGGCCATCGACGTCAATTTCGACACCGGCAAGGCCACCATCAAGGCGGACAGTTTCCCCGTGCTCGACCAGACCGCCGACATGCTGAAAGCGAACCCCGCGCTCAAGGTAAGCGTGGAAGGGCACACCGACAACACCGGCACGCCGGAGGCCAACAAGAAACTCAGCGAGGAGCGCGCCCGGGCCGTTGTGAGCGCCCTGGTGTCCCGCGGCGTGGAAGCCGGCCGGCTCAAGTCCGTGGGATGGGGCCAGGAGAAGCCCGTGGCCGACAACCGCACCGAGGCCGGCCGCGCGAAGAACCGCCGGGTGGAGATCGTAAAGCAGTGATCCCCCTGAGATGAGCTTTTGCAGATGATGCAGAAGTATCGGCACCCGGGTCGCAGACCCCGCTCGTGTGGCGCAGCGGATTCGCGATCCTTTTCCGATTCCTCCGTCACGGATCAGGCGGCATCGCAATCGTACCGGTGAACGCTCATGACCTTTTCCTCCCTGATGATCATTCGTGTCCTTCTCATGAGTTGCTACGTGGTGGTCAGCCTGGTGACCTGGGGGCTGCTCCGGGGAGAACATCATTCGTGGGTTTTCTCCCCCGCGGCGTTTCTCCTGTCCTGGTCCGGCCTCCCCGCGGGCATTCTGAGAAGCCTGTCCGTCACCCTTCCCGAAGAGGGCTTCCTGAGCATTTTCAGGCTGCTCCTGTTCCTGGTCATCCCCGCCTATTTCTACCTCTGGCTGCAGCTGCCCGTCCACTGGGCACGGAAGGGGCGGGTTTTCCTCTTCGACCGGCTCGTTGCCTTCCACTTCGCCGGGGCACTGATCATGCTCGGATTCGTCGGTCCCATGCCCGCCGAGGGCATGAGCCGGTCCTTCCTGGTGTCCTGGATCGGGCACGTCGGTTACGCCATCCCCCAACTGGTCTACCTGGTGATCTTCTGCCTGCTGGACCGCTCCCTCTGTCTCTCGATGCAGGAGTTCCTGGCTCCGGGCCGGAACTCCCCGGAAACCAGGGCGCCGCAGAGCGAAGAGACGCTCCCCTCGGAAACGGGAAGGGAGGGCGACAGGCAAAACGCTCCGGCCGCCCCGGCAGGGCATGACCGGGCTGTCTCCAGACTGGCGTCCCTTCGCGCGGCGGCCGTGATCGGATACCTGGTCGTCAGCCTCTGGGTGCTGCCCCTCCTCGTGGGATCCGGCGGGCCGGCTTCCCTCACCGTCGTGGCCTCGTGGTCCTTCCTGCCCTACGGGATACGCACGGCCCTGGGGACGGGCGCCCCGGCCACCCTCCCGGGGTTCGAGCTCGGGCTCTTCCTGGTGCTGATCCCGCTCTGCTACCTCTACGGGTGGGTCCGGGCGACGCACAACCTGGCCCGGAGCGGGCGTACCCGACTTTACGTGCGCCTGATCGCCTTCCACTTCGTCGGGGTGCTCCTGGCGCTCCTGGTCATCGATTTCCCGGCGAGTACCGCGAGACACCCGGGCTCATGGACGGGCGCTCTTCCTCTCATCCTCCCCCAGGTGGTCGTAACCCTGCTCTACCTCCTGCTCGACCGCCAACTCTGCCTGTCGTTGCAGTCGGTATTCCTCCGGGGAAGAGACGTCGTGGAGATCCCCGGGGCAACGGACGAAGGCCCCGCCAATGACCGGGAGGGTGCGACCTCTCCCGAAGCCGGCCGGCCGGACGTCTCCGACCCCAATGCCGGGACACACCCGGGATGAGCATGAGAGAGCCTTTCCACCGGAGGACAAACCATGGGACCTGACCCCCGGAAAAACCAGCGCCGCAAGGCCCGCGTGGCCCTGCTGATCTTCGTGGCGGGCATCTGGATCATCTACGAGGCGATCCTCAAGCTCATCCACCGGGAACCCCTCGACGCCCCCCTGTGGGGCATCGTCATCATGCTGATCTCCGCCGTGGCCAACTTCATCGTCTCGCGGATGCTGTTCAAGGTCGGGAAGGAGACCGACTCCAGGAGGAATCCCACCGTCTCGTCAGCGACCTTTCCGCCAGTATCCGTGCCCGCTACCCCGGCACC
This sequence comes from Acidobacteriota bacterium, assembly GCA_018001935.1. Taxonomy (NCBI): domain Bacteria; kingdom Pseudomonadati; phylum Acidobacteriota; species Acidobacteriota bacterium. The sequence continues at coordinate 77,146 of JAGNHB010000019.1, read as the reverse complement.
AGCGTGATTATCCACGTCGAACCGTGCGCCGAGGCCGGCTGCGACCACAAGGCCTGCGACAACGGGTGCCGGATAATCTCCGAATCCGCTTGATCACCCGAATCGATTTCCCTCCCTTCGCATCACTCCGGAAAGACCCTTGGGAGGGAATCCATGAAAAACCGTATCACGTATCTCCTGACCGGCCTCCTGGCCGTCTGTTTCTTCACCACGGCCGTGTCGGCCTTCTCCCTCACCATTTACTTCGGCGCCCCCCCGAACTGCCGGGGGTTCGGCCTCTGTCGCATCGTCATCGACACCCGGGCGGACGGCGCCAACGCCGACGCCGCCCTTCGCGGCGGCCAGATGAAAATCCGCTTCCTCCAGCCGCCCCCCGAAACGGCCTTGCTCGAACAGGACGGCCGCAAGGTCCTCCGGGTGAGTGAGAACATCCGTTGCCAGATCACCCCCGACAGCGCCGCCGCCGTGGGGTACGCGGCCATCACCGTATTGAAGGGTGACTACGCGGTGGCCAACGGCGAGGTCACAGTCCGGGTGAAGGCCGAGGGTGCCGGAAAGGGAAAGGCCAACCCGACCGACACCCGCTGACGATCCCTGCGGCCCGAGAACAAATCGGCAGCCTGATCTTCGTAGGCCTCAGCTCTCGGAAACCGTTCCCGGCCCGTGCCCAGCCATGGTGCTGACCGGGGGGAGCCGTCCCCACCCTCGACAGGAGGGTGGGGCTCCCTCTCGGGATGCCTCTCTACACGAGGGCCAGGGCGAGGCGGAGGAGATCCAGGGCGTCCACCCTGCCGTCTTCGTTCAGATCGGCCATCGCGGCGGACAGGTCGTCTCCAGCGGGGTGCGCCGCCAGCATCTGCGCCAGGAGAAGAAGGTCGGCGGCGTTCACGGCCCCGTCGGCATTGAGGTCGCCGCTCACGGAGACGGTGACCGTCCGGCTGTCGGCGCTGCCGCAAGTTCCCGTCACCCGCACCCAGAAGGTCATCACGCTGGTCAGGGGCGGGGTGGTGTACGCCGGCGAATCACTCCCCACCGGCGTCGAGGTGTTACCGGAAAGCCCCTGGTACCACTGGTAATGGAGGTCCTCCCCCACCGCGGTGACCGTCAGGCCGGCCGTCTGGCCGGGGTCCACCCCGGTGTCGGCCGGCTGGACCGTGATGGCGGTCGAGGTCCGGAGGGTGAGGGCGGCGGCGGTGCTGTCGTCGCTCCCGCAGGCGTTGGTCACCCGCACCCAGTAAGCGGTCGAGGACGTGAGAGCCGGCGTGGTGTAGTTGGCCGCGTCGGCGCCCACCGGGTACGTGGTGTTGCCGGCGTTCCCGCGGTACCACTGGTAGTGCAGGGGCCCCGTGCCGGTGGCCAGCACGTTCAGAGCCACCGTCCCCCCCGTGCAGAGCGACTGCCCGGACGGGTGGGTGGTGATCTCGGGCGGGGTGCAGGGCCCTTCCACGGTCACCAGGGCGGCCTGGCTGTCGGCCGTCCCGCAGCCGTTGGTCACCCGGACCCAGTAGGAGGTGGACACGGTGAGGGCCGGCGTGGTGAACGCGGAGGCGTCGGTCCCCACGGGGGTCGACGTGTCGCCGGCGTTCCCCTGGTACCACTGGTAGTGCAGCACCGGGGAGCCCGAGGCCGTGACGGTGAGGGTCGTGGTCTGACCGGAGGGGATGCTGACCGGCTGCGGGTGGGTGGAGATGTCGGGCCCCGCGTTCACCGTGACCAGGGCGGTGTCGCTGTCGTCGCTGCCGTAGGCGTTGGTGACCCGCACCCAGTAAGCAGTGGAAACGGACAGGGCCGGAGTGGTGAAGGCGGCGGAGTCCGTCCCCACGGCGGCGCCCGTATCGCCGCTGTTCCCCTGGTACCACTGGTAGTGCAGGGGCGCCGTGCCGGTGGCGGTGACCGTCAGCCCGGCGGTGCCGCCGGCGCAGATCGCCGCACCCTGCGGATGGGCCGTGACGGCGGGTGCCTCACCGCCCGAGGCCGTGAAGTGTGCGCTGATGACCGTGTCGCCCTTGATGGTCACGTTCGCCGGGTTGACGGACCCGGTGAGGCCGCCGCTCCAGTGGTCGAAGGTGAAGCCCCCGGCCGGCGTCGCGGTCACCTGGACCACGGCGTTGTAGTTCTGGCTGCTGGTCCCGGAAGGGGAGACCGTGCCCGTCCCTTCCGCCACCTGGGTCTGAAGGTTGTAAGTGGCCGCGTGGGAGCCCAGGCCGCCGAAGGTGTCCACCGGGAAGCCGTCCCACTGCACGGAGGGGTCGAAAGCGTCGCTGCCGTTGGCGTCGCCCGCGTGAACGGTGGTCTTGCGGCGCAGGGTCATGTCCTGGGTCTTGATGGAGCCGCCCGCCCCGGACCAGTAGCTGCCCGGGTCGATACCCACCTGGCCGATGACGTCGAGCACCGTGCTCCCCTTCTTGAGGACCACCGCGTCGTCGCCGTTGAAGGGGATGGCGTAGATCTGGTCGGCGTAGGCGGCCAGGAGGTTGTCCGCCACCACGAAGACGTCGCCGTCCGCCACCGTGCCCGACAGGGTGCAGGTCTGGCTGGGGGACGAGGCCCCGTTCTGGTAGAACTCGACGGTGTAGCCGCCCGTGCCCAGGTTCACCGCCACCCCGGTCTCGTTGTAGATCTCCAGGGCCTTGTTGGTGCTGCTCCCCTCCACGTACTCGGAGAAGTAGAGGTCCCGGGTGGGCGTGTACTCGATAAAGTGGGCGTGGACCGTCTTGTTGCCGTTCATGGTGACGGAGCCGGGGTTGGCGCTGCCGGACAGATCGCCGCTCCAGTGGTCGAAGGCGTAACCCGAGCCAGGGATGGCCGTGACGGGCACGATCGCCCCCTCGGCCTGGACGGTGGTCCCGGCCGGGGAGACGCTCCCCGACCCCTCGGCGACGTCGGTGGTGAGGGTGTAGGTGACGCCCGAGGCCACGAAGTGGGCGTAAACCGTCTTGTTGCCGGTCATGGTGACGGAGGTCGGGTTGGTGCTTCCGGAGGCGTCGCCGCTCCAGTGGTCGAAGAGCCAGCCGGCGGAAGGGGTGGCGGTGACCTCGACCACCGTGTTCTCGGCGTAGACGTTGGACCCCGCCGGGGAAACCGTCCCCTGCCCCGCGGCCACCCCGGTGGTGAGCGTGTAGGACGTCCCCGTGCCGGTGGTGATGTCGGAGGTGAAACGGGGCATGATCTGGTAGCCGGTGTCGTAGGGCGAGGCGCTGTCGTACTGCGACCCGAGCCCGGTGACGTTGAAGAGGCCGGAGGGGGTGGCGGTCCCGTCGATGAGCCCGTCCTTGTCGATGAAGAGGGTCGTCGTCCCCGTGCCGTCCTGGATGGTGACCGACCCCGAGCTTCCCGAGGGCGGGAAGGTCCCCGACACCACGGTGACGTTCTCGATGCGGATCAACTTGCCCTCGGTGGCCTCGGTGACCTGGCTGCAGGTCACCACCGTCGCCGCCGGGGCGCTCCCGGGGCCCATGACGCTGATGGACGTCCCCGCGGCGCCTATGGCGAGCTGGAGTTTCCCGTAGAACTGGCCCACGACGCCGGTCACCAGGGTGTCGTCCCCCAGCACCACGGCTGGGGACGCGGAGGACCCGTTGTAGACGTCGACCCCCGCCCCCGAGGCGTCCTGGACGTAGATGTCGTTCTGGCCCGAGGCGCTGAAGCAGTTGGCGGTCGGCGCCGTGGCGTTGCCGCGGACGGTCACCGTCAGGCCGTTGTTCAGGTTGTTGCCGTTGGCGTCGACGGGCGTGCGGATGTCGGCAATGGTCACCGAGCCGAGCTGGTAGGTGAAGGTGGAGGAGACGGCCGTCTGGGCCTGGTCGTCGGTGGCGTCGACCTTGTAGACCACCAGGGTGTTGTCGTAGCCGGGGATGGAACCGGACCAGGTGTTCCCCGCGCCGTGGGCCATGGCCACCGTGGTGAAGCTGCTCTCGTGGGCGCGACGGTAGGAGAGGTTCGCGGACGCGACGGTCCCGTTGTCGGTGATCTCCGCCTGGACGGTCACCACCTGGTTGGGCAGGGGCGTCGCCGGCGTGGTGGTGGGCGTGGCGATGACCGGGTACGGATCGACGGGGCCGGAGCCCTCCGCCAGCCACTTGGTGAGGTTGAGGAAGAGTTCGCGGTCGGTGACCCCCGACTCGTTCCACCCGTCGTAAAGCTCGTCCCCGGCGGCCCCGGTGCCGTCGTCCGCCGGGGAGGAGTCCCCGGCGAAGGCGATGCGGCCGGTGCCGAAACGGCTGGTGGCCAGGACCACCTGAGTGCTCAGCTGGGAGGAGGACTGCCAGATCTGGCCGCGGGCGTAGGGGTTGCCCCCGGTGTCGACGGTCATGGCGGACCCGGCGTGGTAGGCGATGCCGGTGACGTTCCCGAAGGGGCCGGTGAAGAGGGCGATGTCCTCGGGTTGGGACTGGTCGGTCCGGATGCTGGTGTAGGACCCCGAGACGGAGTTGTTGTTGAACTTCACGCCGAAGATGTTGGTCACGGCCCGGGGGTTGTTGTCGAAAAGGTCGTTCCAGATGTGGGGGGAGTCCCACCCGTCGCCGTTGCGGTCGCTGCCGTTGTGGTCGGCGATGCAGAAGAGCCCGCCGCCGTTTTCCACGAAGTTGAGCAGGGCGGTTTTCTCGGCGTCGGTGAAGCGGATGTTGGGCTCGCAGCAGACGAAGACCTGGAAGTGGGAGAGGTCGAGGGGGTCCGAGGTGTTCCCGTAGGTGATGGTGGACCCGGCGGGTAGCTGGGTGATGGTGTAGGTCCCCATGGCGCCCGAGGCCTGGTAGAGCTCGAAGCCCCACGACGAGATCCCGCCGATCCATTGCGACTCGCTCGCGGGGTTGGTGGGCGAGGGCGTGGGCTCGTTGTCGTCGATCTTCCAGTCGGCGTTCCCGGCCGTCTGGGCCTTGGAGTTGTCGAACAGGACCCTGTACTGGGCCGCTGCGGGCGTGAAGCAGACGGCCAGGAAGAGGGCCAGCATTGTCCACCGGAGAAGCTGTTTCATGAGAACCTCCCTGTTTGTTCGAATCGACGGCGGGTACCGGCGCGATCTCCCCCTGGCTCGGCGCGGGTCGAGCACGAGACCTGACGACGGGAAAAAACCGGCGCAAGCCGGGCGGCCCGGACCAGGGTCCCCCCTGGCGGTGTGCCTGACGTGTACCCCCGAAACCGCCCTTTGACGGCGAACGGCTCGCCGGACACGGTGAAGGAAAGGGCGGACCAAGTCAGAATAGCGCACCCGGGAGAAAGCCTCAAGCCTTTTTTGTGCGGATTTGTCCATTCCCGCGCCGCAGGCGCGGGGTGGCTCCGGTCCCCCGCGCCATTCTTGGATGACAGTCCCGCAAAATACCACGGCGGAGATGTCAAATATGACGGTCCCGCAAAAGTCCCTGGCAGCCCGCGAATCACGTGAACAAGCGCGAATCGGAATCCAATAAATCTAAGAATTTATTAGTTTTATAAATTCGCGCACATTGGCGTTATTCGCGGGATATCTCCTTTTCGCGACTTTTTGCGGGTGCATCAAACATGGCTTGCACAATCCGCCCCAGCAATGGTAAATATCCCTCGAAGGCCCGCGTTCCCTCGCCGAGGACGCGAGAGAAATTCTTGGGCGGGCCGAAAAACCCATGAAACGCGTCGGGCTGGTGGGCAGCTTGCTTTTCGCTTCCGGGCTCTGCGCCCTGGTATACCAGGTCGCCTGGCTCCGGGAGTTCCGGTTGATCTTCGGCGCTTCCACCGCGTCGTCGGCCGCCGTCCTCGCCCTCTTCATGGGCGGGCTGGGCATGGGGGGCTGGGCCCTTGGCCGGAGGGCCGACCGCCACCCTTCCCCGCTGGCGTTCTACGGGCGGCTGGAGCTGATCGTGGCCGCCTCCGCCGCCGTTTCCCCCCTGCTGGTCCTCGCGGTCCGCGCCCTCTACCTGGCCACGGGAGGGGTCGACGCCATGGGGCTCACCCTGGCCACGGCCGTGAGGATCCTGCTGTCCGCCGCCGTGCTGGGCGTCCCCACCTTTTTCATGGGCGGGACGTTCCCGGCCGCGGCCCGCGCCGTGGAGGACGCCGGGGACATCGGCCGGCGGCGGCTGGCCGTGCTCTACGGGGGGAACACCCTGGGCGCCGTGGCCGGTTCGGGGCTGTGCACTTTCCTTCTCCTGGAGACCCTGGGGATCCACCGAACCCTCTGGGTGGCATCCCTGGTCAATCTCCTCGTCGCCTTCGCGGCCATCCGCCTGTCGACCCGGCTGCCGGCGCCCCTCCCCCGCCCCCGGGAAGCCCCGCTTCTCCCCGAGAGCCTCCCCGCCCCCCCGGCCACGGGTTCGCCCCGTCCAGCGGCCCGCCGCATCCGGTTCGCGGCCATCCTCGTCGCCGCCGGCTTGACGGGTTTCGTGTTCTTCCTCATGGAGCTGGTCTGGTACCGGATGCTGGCGCCCATCCTGGGCGGCTCGGTTTACACCTTCGGCACGATCCTCCTGGTGGCCCTCTTCGGCATCGGCGCGGGGGGGATCCTCAACGGCCTGTTCTCGCCCCCCGGCAGGCGTCCCCGGTGGACGGCTTTCGCCCTCACCTGCGTGGCGGAAGGGTGCTTCCTCGCCCTGCCGCTCGCGCTGGGGGACAACCTGGCGGTCTTCACCTCGCTGCTCGGCCCCCTGGGCAGTGCCGGTTTCACCCTGAAGTGCCTGACCTGGGTCATCGTGGCCGGGATCGTCGTGCTGCCGGCTTCCATCGTGGCCGGGATCCAGTTCCCCCTGCTCATCGCCCTGCTCGGGCGGGGCGAGGAGGACGTGGGCCGCCAGACGGGGCTGGTGGGCCTGTGCAACACCCTGGGGGCCATCACCGGCTCCCTGGCCGGCGGTTTCGGGCTTCTCCCCCTGCTGGGCGCCGTCTCGTTGTGGCGCCTGTCCTGTATCCTGCTGGTTCTCATGGGAGTCGTCGGGGCCGCATACGCCCTGGTCTCCAACGGTCGCCGAAAGGTTGTTCCCCTCTTCGCCGCCGCGCTCGGGGCGGTCGCCCTGGCGCTGGCGCTGGGTTTCCAGGGCCCCTCAAGCCCGTGGAGGCACCGCGGGATCGGGATCGGGCGGGCGGAGCTTTCGGGGAAGGACGGGAACCAGGTCCAGGCCTGGGTCCACGAAGCCCGGCGGGTGCTCCTGTGGGAGGCCGACGGTGTGGAGAGCAGCATCGGGCTCCTCGCCGAGAACGGCCTCGCCTTCGTGGTCAACGGCAAGATCGACGGGAACAGCATCGGCGACGCCACCACCCAGGTCATGGCGGGCCTGGTCTCCGGGGCCCTCCACCCGGGCCCCCGGCGGGCGGCCGTGATCGGGCTGGGGACCGGTTCCTCGGTGGGGTGGCTGGCCCGAATCCCCACCATGACCCGGGTGGACGTCATCGAACTGGAGCCCGCCGTCCTGGAGGTGGCCCGGCGGTGCGGACCGGTCAACCAGAGGGCCCTGGAGAACCCCCGGGTCAGGGTCCTCATCAACGACGCCCGGGAGGTGCTGCTCACGTCCGCGGAACAGTACGACCTGGTGGTGTCGGAACCGTCGAACCCCTACCGAGCGGGGGTTGCGAGCCTGTACACGCTCGAGTTCTACCGGGCCGTCGATCGGGTGCTGGCGCCGGGCGGGATCTTCACCCAGTGGGTGCAGGCCTACGAGGTGGACGCCCAGACGATCCGCACCATCCTGGCCACCCTCCGGGCCGTTTTCCCCTGCCTGGAGATCTGGCAGACCAACTCCTACGACCTCCTGATCCTCGCTTCCCGAACCCCGCAGGTCCTCGACACCACGGCCCTCCGGGCCCGCCTTCGGGAGGAGCCTTTCCGGACGGCCCTCCGGAAGGTCTGGAGGGTGTCCGACCTGGAGGGCTTCCTCTCCCGTTTCGTCGCCGGCCGCGCGCTCGCCGAGACCATCGCGAAGCAGGAAGGCGAGTGGCTGAACACGGACGACTGCATGCGGGTCGAGTACGGGTTCGCGCGGACGGCAGGCCGCCGCGAACTCCTCACCATCGCGGAGATCCGGCGGGCCGCCGCGGGCCTCGGCTGTGCACGGCCCGCACTCGCGGGCCCCCCCGTCGACTGGGAGCAGGTCGACCTGATTCGCGACCTGAACACGACCCTTCCGGAAAGCCACGAACTCGCGAGCTGCCGGGAGGAGAACCGGGCCTACGTTCACGCCCTCCAGGCCGGCGACTTTCCCCGGGCCGCCGCCGCCTGGCGCGCACTCGGGCGCGAGCCGTCGACGGACATGGAACTGGCCCTGGTCGCCGAGGCCCTGGCCGCCGAAGGGGACCCCGGGTCCCTGGAACTGGCGGGCCGCCTGCGGGGCGAACACCCGCTGGAAGCCGGGGCGGTGGCGGCCCGGTACTGCCTTCGCACCGGGGACCGGGCCCGGGCAACAGCCTTCATGGCTTCGGTTTTGCGAGGGTACCATTCCGACCCGTGGGCCGCCACCACCCTCATGGGGCGGTTCCTCCGGCTGGTGTGGGAGACGGGGGGGAAAGACCCGGCGGTGGTGGAGGCGCTCGAGCCGCTTCTGGCGTCCCCCTTCTGCATGTGGGCCCAGGACGTCCTCCGGTTGCGAATCCACCTGGATTTCGCCTTCAAACGGGGCCCTGCGGCGGCAATCCCGGCCCTGGCGGCCGTCGAGCCCCACGTCCCCTGGGACTTCCCGACTCTCCGGTCCCGTGCCGAGGTCTACCGGCGGTGCAATCACCCCCTGGCCGCCCGGGCGCAGGCCGACCTCGAGGCCTTCCTCTCACGGCTTCCGAACCGGTTCGAGGACTGGTTCCACACCGAGGAAGCCTCTCAGGTGCGCAACACGGCCGCCCCCGTTCTCCGGATCCCGTAAAGCTGAAAGATGGGGACCCCGTCGACGCACTCCTGCCAGAGCAGGTAGAGGTCCAGGCCGGGTGGGATCGTGCGGGGCAGGTGCTCCATCCAGAACCGCGTGCTGGGCCTGCCATAGACGGCCACGAAGTGGATCCCCGTCGGCACGAGGGTCGGAAGGAAACGCAGCCGCCCCTCCTCGTTGAGCATCACCATCAGGAGCGGCTGGTAAGGGAAGACGAAGTAAACGCCGCGCCCGGCACAGTCGGTGTTCAGGCGTTCGATCAGGCCGGGCCCCACCACGTCCATCAGGTAGGAGACCTCCAGGCCCTTCCGTTCCGCCCCCCTCACGCCGCCCACGATTTCGTTGTAGTAGGAGAGTTCGTGCGGGTGGTAGGTGGCGAAGGCGCTCCCGACCCGGAACACCCCGACGGCGAGGGCAACGGTGAGGGCGACGGCGAGGGCCCGTTTCCGCAGGCCCGCCCGGCTTTCACGGACGAACCGGTACAGCCGTTCGGCGCCCCAGGCCATGATCACGGCCAGGAGCGGGTAACCGGGCAGGAGATAGCGCTCGCTGTCGTGCATGGGGCTGACGGGAAGCAGCATGAAGAAGACCATGAAGAATCCCATGACGACGATGGGGAGCTTCTTCCGCCACTCGGGGCGCCGCCACCACGGCGTCATCGCCAGGCCGGCGAGCAGCAGGCCCAGGTGAAGAAGCGGCGTGGTGACCCCCACCATCACGAAGGGGTACGGCCAGGGGCCCCGGTTCGTGTAGACCGTTCCGAAATACTGGAGCGAGATGGGGGTCCACTGGCTGCGGGTCAGGGACTGGTGCAGAAATTCCGACAGGCGCCCGAAGGGGTCGAACCAGTAATCCGGGTTCAGCAGGTAGAACACGAGGGCGGCCCCGGCCAGGACCACGGCCAGCCGGGGGATCGCCCGGCGCCAGGGAAGGTCCCCCGAAACCAGCAGAAGGGCGACCAGCACCCCCGACAGGACCCAGCAGGTGAGCTTGACGGACCAGAAAAACCCGAAGAGGGGGCAGAGCAGCCAGAACCAGGGAGTGTGGAAGAACCGGAGCCAGGCCGCCCAGACCAGCAGCAGCGCCCCGATCATGGGCATCTCGGTCACCGCGAAATGGGACTGCGCGAAAAAGCGTGGTTGCGACAACAGGAGGAGGGGGACGAGGAACAGGTAGAGAGGACGGTCCGGGAAGAGGGTCCGGAGAAACAGGAGCAGGGACAGGGAAAAGAACAGCACCACCATGAAACGGTCCTGGTGGAGCGGTTCGGAGACCGACCCGCCCCACAGCCGGTGGGCGGCGACGTTGAGCCACTTCAGCCCCGACGGGTGGACGTTGAACTCGGGGTAGACCTTCCAGAAGCGGTCGATGGACTCCGCCGAGAAGACCCCGTTCAAGGGCTGTTGCAACCACTGCTCGATGCGCCGCGTCGCGAGTTCGTAGATGGGCTCGTCACAGTGAAAGCCGTAGTGGGGAACGGTCCAGAAGAGGACCACCACGAGCACGGCGCACATCCCGAGCGTGAGGAGGGCCCCCGGGCGGTCCCGCGTGATCTCCCTCCAGCGAAGTCCTCCCCCGGCAAATCTCATCCCCGCCTCCCCCCTCCGGGTCGGCGGAAACCAGCAGTGTTTCGTCGGTCACAGGCTTCCGCGGTCTTCACGGGGCGAGAATAGCCGATCACCGGATGAACATCAACCAAAAACGAGTGACGTAATTTGTCATCCGCCGTTGACAATTCACGGAAACCCCGCACCGCCGATCCGCGAAAACCCCGCAACAGGGCCTGTCCGGCGCGGCGGCCCACCCCGGTTATTTTGGCATGTCCTTTGCGATGTCATTCGCGGTTCGTAAGGCAGAGACTAAAATCCCCTAGGAGGTTTTTATGAACAAAAAAGGGTTTTCGTTGATCGAGCTGCTCATCGTCATCGTGATCATCGGCATCATCGCCATCATCGCGGTGCCCAGCCTCTTGGAATCCAAGAAGGCCGCCCAGCACACCGCGACCATCGCGATGCTGCGCAACATCGGCTCCGCCCAGGTGGCCTACTCCTCCAAGATCGGGAACAACGGCAACTATGCTCCCTCCCTGGTTGAGCTGCAGCAGCAGGGCTTCCTGGACAACCGCTTCTCCTCCGCCACCGCCAACATCGATGGGTTCCAGTTCTCCGGCACCGCGGCCGGGGGCCTGTTCTCCATCTCGGCTGTCGGCCAGGGCCCCAATGACGGTTCCTCTTACTACCTCAACCATTCCTTGGTTGTTTTCGATCAAAACGGCAACCCGGTCAACGCCAACTAACGCAAACCGCGTTTAAAAACCAGAGGCGGGCTTTTGCCCGCCTCTTTTTTTCCTCCGCAGCGCCTTCCCGCCGATTCTCAGAGCACGCTCTCCACGTCCTTCAGCTGGACCGCCAGGACCTTCGAGATGCCCGCCTCCTCCATGGTGACGCCGTAGATCGTCTCCGCGATCTCCATGGTGCGCTTGTTGTGGGTGATGATGACGTACTGGGTGTGGGTGCTCATCTCCCGGACCAGCGAGACGAAGCGGTCGATGTTGCTCTCGTCGAGGGGCGCATCCACCTCGTCGAGGATGCAGAAAGGGCTGGGGCGGTACTTGAAGAGCGCCAGCATGAGGGCCAGCGCGGTCAGGGCCTTCTCGCCGCCGGACAGCAGCAGGATGTTCTGAAGTTTCTTTCCCGGGGGCGAGGCGACGATATCGACGCCGCTCTCCAGCACGTTTTCCTCGTCCACCAGCCGCATGTGGGCAACGCCCCCGCCGAACAGGGCCGTGAACATCTCCTGGAAGTTCACGTTGATCCGGTCGAACGTCTCCCGGAACAACCGGACGGAGCGTCGGTCGATCTCCTCGATGGCCTTCCGGGTCGACTCGATGGACTCGGTGATGTCCGTCTCCTGGGCCCGGTGAAAAGTCAGCCGCTCCTCCTCCCGCTCGAATTCCTCCATGGCCGCGAGGTTCACGCTCCCCATCTTCTCCGCCTGGTCGCGGTACCGCTGGTAACGCTCCTGGAGGGCCTCAACGTCCAGCCCCCCGATGTCGGGGTCGTTGTCGGGGCACAGGTTGGACAAGTCGACGTGAAACTCGTTCGCCACGTCGTCCGCCAGGTGGCCCAGGTCGGTGGTGAGGCGAACCCGTTCCATCTCCAGCCGGTTCTTCGCTTCGCGGTGGGTGTCCAGCTCCTTCCGGAATCCCTCGAGGCCGGATTCTTCCTTTTCCAGGGCCGTCCGCAGGGCCCCCACCTCCCGGGCGGCGGCTTCCTCCTGTTTCCCGAGTTCCTCCCGCCGGGCCACGAGTGCCCGGTGCCCCTCGGTGTTGGCGGTCAGCTCCTCCCTCGCCTTCCCCAGGCGGTCCTCGATCCCGGTGCGCTCCTCGCCGAGCTTGCCCTGGCGGGCCGCCAGTTCCTCGAGGGTTTGGACGAGCTGGCGCTGTTCCGAAATCGCGGAGGCCATCCGCTCGCGGGCCGTCCCGTGTTCCGCCCGGGCGTCGGCCAGTTCCCGGCTGAACACCGCCAGTTCCTCCCGCAGCCGGACGATCTCGGCCCCACTCCGCTCGTACTCTTCCCGACCGGCGGCCCCGGCCGCCTCCATGGCCAGGATCCCCTCGCGGACCCGGCGGAGTTCCTCCCGGATGCGCCCCTGGTCGGCCAGCACCGCACCCAGTTCCGCCTCGCCGGTCCGGGCCAGGTTTGCCTGCCGCCGGTGCTCCTCCGCCTTCCGGCGGATTTCCTCCTGGACTTTCATCCGGCTGATCCCGTACTCGTGGAGTTCATCCTCCCGCTCGGCCAGCTGCTCCTCGAGCGCATCGATCCGTCCGCCCAGCGCTTCCGTCTCGGCCCGCAGACCGTCCAGGTGCTTTTCGGCCTGGAAGAGTTTCTGCTGGAGTTCCTTTTTCTCCCGCCGGAACCCGAGGACCCCCTTTCCGGACAGGGCGCCGAAGACCGTCACGCGACCCGCCCCCGTCACCGCCGCACCGTCCAGGGACAGGCAGGTGATCCCCGGGCAGGATTTCACCGTCTCCAGCGCCGTATCCAGGTCCGGGACGAGCCAGACCTCGTCGATGTCGGGAAAGACCCGCCGCAGGAGCGTTTCGCCGCGGCTGTCGGGTTGAAGGGCATCCAGGAGCCGGCCCTTGACCGCGGCAGCGGGCGGCACGGACGCCGGCGTCCCCCGGGGCGTGGCCGTGAAACCGTTTTCCCCGAGGACGAACCGGAACACGCCGCCCTTGTTGTCCCGGACGAAGTCGATGCCTTGTTTCAACAGTTCGGGGGTGTTCACCACCAGGGTTTCCAGGTCCTCCCGAAGGAAGCCCTCCATCACCGGGTCGAAGTTCTCACCGGCTTCAAGGTGGTCGGCGACCGTGCCCAGGTACGAGGGATGCCCGGCGATCCGGGGAAGGAATTTCTTCACGGTGTCCGAGTAAAGCTCGTTCCGGGCCTCGAGTTCCTCGATGGCCCTCAGGCGGATCCGGACGGCGGCCGCCTCCTGTTCGCCCTCGTTCCGCCGCGCCTCCAGGTCCGAACACCGGGCGTTGAGAATCGACAGTTCCTCCTCCTGGAGCCCCTTGTCGTTTTCCAGTTCCTCCAGCTTCGCCTGGAGGGTTCCGAGCGTGTCCTCGAGGCCCGAAAGCTCCCCGTCCAGCTGGCGGACCGCGGCACGGTGCCCCTCCAGCGTGCCCTCCAGGCGGACCCGTTCCTTCTCCACCCAGCGTTCCTGCTCCAGGAACTTCGTCTCCGTGTTGCGGAGGTTGGACATCTGCCCCGCGTCTTCGAAAACGCGGGCCCGGAGCGTTTCCAGCTCCCGCTCCCGGACCTCCAGTTCCCGGCTCTTCAGGGCGTGGCGCTCCTCCATGACCTTGAGCCGGCCCTCGGCGTCCGCCTGGCGGGCCTGCAGGTCCGCCGACAGCCGCTTCACCTCCCCGAGGCGCTCCTCCCGGCTCGCCCGGCGATCGGCGATCTCTTCCAGCTCGCGCGCGATGGTCTGCGACCGCCGGGCCAGGTCCTCCAGCTGGTTGTTCAGGTGGCTGTTGGAAAGGGTGATCCGCTGGATTTCGAACTGGGCGTCGTTGACGTCGTCCTGGACGCGGCGGAGGTCCTTCTCCTGCGCAAAGAGTTCGACCTTCCGGCGGTTGATGGCTTCACCCCGCTCCTGGAGGGCGTGGGCGGACCGGGCCAGGTTCGCCTCCACGGCGGCAATGCCGCCGGCGAGTTCCTGGAGGGCGGCCGTGTACCGGTCCCGGAGCTGGACGAAACGCGCCTTGAGGAAAACCCGCATGCGGTCCCGAACGTAACGATACCGCCGAGCTTTCTGGACCTGCACCCGGAGGGACTTCAGGTTGCGCTCGATCTCGAAGATGATGTCGCGGATGCGCAGGAGGTTCCGGCCCGCGCTCTCCAGCTTCACGAGGGCGGATTTCTTGCGGTGCTTGAAGGAGATGACCCGCGCGGCCTCCTCGATGAGCGCCCGCTTCTCGAGGGGCTTGGAGCTGATGATGTCCTGGATCCTGCCCTGCTCGATGATGGCGTAGGACGTGTAGCCGAGCCCCGTCCCCTCGAAGGTCTCCTGGATGTCCATCAGGCGGCAGCGGCGCCCGTTCAGGAAGTACTCCCCCGCCCCGTCCCGGTACAACCGCCGGCAGATCTCGATGTCCTCCCGGGAGAGGCACTCCTCTTCCGGTTCGTCCCCGGGGATGTGTTTCAACCGGAGGGTGACGTCCGCCAGGCTGACCGGGCCGTAGCGCTGGGTCCCGTTGAAGATGACGTCGTCCATCCGGGACCCGCGCAGCACCTTGGCACTCTGCTCGCCCATGACCCAGAGAAAGGCGTCGCAGATGTTGCTTTTCCCACATCCGTTGGGGCCGACGATCGCCGAAATGCCCCCGGAAAAAGACACCTTCACCTTGTTCCGGAAGGATTTGAAACCCGAGATTTCAAGGCTTTCTACGCGGTGCATGAACAGGGTACCGTGAAAGGAATCCGAATCGAAAAGAGGAATTGTACCCTAATTCACCGGCGCAGGCAAATCCGTTTTGGGGGCTTCGAGCGGGATGGGCAACTCGGTGAGGAAGAAGTTGACGATGAGCTCGTCATAACGCTGGATCTCGTCCCCGTACACCAGGGTGTCGCGGGGGGCGGGCGTGGCCGCTTCGTACTTCTTGCAATTGAGGAACGCTTCCAGTTTCTTGGTCTCTGCGGAAAGCGGCTGGTTCGGGGGGCCGACCAGGAACAGGACGGCCTTGTCGGAGAGGTCGTTCGCACGAATCGGCGGGGTCGATGGGGTCCCCATGAAATAGACGTCGAAGAAGAGGGAAACCACGCCGTACACGATGGAACTCTTCATGCCGAGGATGGCTTCCACGCGCCCCCGGAGGAAGGCCGGAACGTTGCCATAGACGGAGTCGAGGGCCATCGCCTTGATGGCCGGGTTGCCCCGGGCGGCGATCATGGAGGCATAAGCGCCCATGGAGATCCCGAAGACGCCCATCTGGGGGTAATCCACCCATTTTTCCCGCTGGGCGGTCTCGATGGCCCTCTTCAGGTCCTCGGCCTCCCGATAGCCCAGGGAGGAGATGGTGTACGTGGTCCCGCCGTGGCCGCGGAAATTGAACATCATCAGATTGTAGCCCGCGTCCATCAGCCGGCGGGCCAGGTTGAGGAGGCGGCTCCGGTTGCTGTCACGGCCGTAACCGTGGCAGAGGAAGATCAGGGGGGCGCGCTTGTCCTTGACGATGAGCCAGCCGCTCTGGGTCTCCCCCTTGTACCCCGTCCATTCCACCGTTTTCGTCGGGAGGTAGTACAACTCGGGCTTGACGGTCTCCTCCATGTTGCCGGGGCGGAGGACCGAAACCAGGATCATCACGGCCGTCACGGTGAGCAGGGCGAGCACGGTCAGCAGGATGGGGATCAGGAGACGGATGATGATGAACACCGTGAAGTAGCGTCTTTTGATGTTCCTGTAGAAACGTTTGAACTGGTTGAGATAACCCATGGTCCCTCTCTGCAGGTCAACGGAACGGCCCGCTCTGCATCGGCCCCATGCCAGCGGGTGCAGATTAGAGCATCCCCAGTATATGCAAGGATTCATCAAATGTCAAAATATTCTTTGTCGAATCCGGTGAAGGAAATTACAGCCGATCCCTTCGCCCGGGTGTAAAATAAGGGCTTGTCCGCCGCCGGACCACCCCCCGAACGGAGCCGAGCATGATCATCGACCTGCGAAGCGACACCCTGACCCAGCCCACCGAGGCCATGCGCCGGGCCATGGCGGAGGCGCGGGTCGGCGACGACGTCTACGGCGAGGACCCCACCCTCAACACCCTCCAGGAGCGCGCGGCGGAACTGATGGGGAAGGAGGCGTCCCTGTTCTTCCCCACGGGATCCATGGGCAACCTGGCCGCCCTGCTCTGCCACACCACGCCCGGCAGCGAGGTCATCGTGGAGGCCTCCTCCCACATCTACAACTACGAACTGGCGTCCCTCGCCCTGGTCGGGGGCCTTCTTCCCCGGGTGGTCCCGGGAACCCGGGGCCGCATGGACCCCGCCGCGATCCGGGAGGCGGTCCCCGAGAAGGTCTACTACCGCTCGCCGGCGTCCCTGGTCTGCGTGGAGAACACCCACAACCTCGCCGGCGGCGCCGTACTCGACCTCGCCTACCTCGACGCGGTCCGCGAGACGGCGGACGCCCTGGGGCTGCCGGTCCACCTGGACGGGGCCCGGATCTTCAACGCCGCCGTCAGCCTGGGAGTCGGGGCGGCCGACATCGCCCGCCGGGCGGACTCCGTCATGTTCTGCCTCTCCAAGGGCCTCTGCGCCCCCGTGGGCTCCCTGCTGGCCGGCAGCCGCGACCTGGTGGAGCACGCCCGGGTGCACCGCAAGCGGCTCGGCGGGGGGATGCGGCAGGCCGGCGTCCTCGCGGCGGCCGGCCTGGTCGCCCTCGAGACCCTCCCGCCCCTCCTGGCCCAGGACCACGAGAAGGTCCGAAGGATCGCCGACTTCCTCTCCCGGTACGACTTCATCCGCTTCGACCCCGAGACGGTGAAGACCAACATCCTCGTCTTCGAGGTCCGGCACCCCCGCAGGACTTCCCGGGACCTGGCGGACCAGCTCCGGGAGCACGGGGTCCGGTGCGGGACCTTCGGGGAGCGCATCCGCTTCGTCACCTACCGGGACATCGACACCGCCCAGATCGACCGCCTCCTCGAGATCCTCGCAGACCTCTTCCGGTCCCGCTTCTGACGCCCCCCGGCATGACGCCCGACACCCGAGCCCGCACCCCGCACCCTCCCGGCGGGCCGCCCGCTGCTGATACCTCACGCCGGAGGGATGGCCGGGCCCGTCTCCGGAAGATCACCGGGGCCGGTCCCGGCGAAGGTCCGGCCCCGTGCGGGCCTCCCCGCGTCGCCCGCCGGGTCGTCCTCGCCGCCGCCCTGCTCGGCCTGGGGGCCCTCCTCGCCGGCTGCGCGCCGGACACTGGTCCGTCCCGGCAGGGCCCCGAGGGGAAAACGCGACGGGGCCGTACTTCGCCGCACCGCGTGGAGGCGTCGCCCAAGGTGCAGGACGGCGAGGCGCTGAGGGGAAAGGTGACCCGGGTCATCGACGGCGACACCGTCGAGGTCCTCGTGGAGCGCCGGCCGCTCCGTGTCCGCCTCCACGGGGTCGATTGCCCCGAGAAAGGGCAGGCCTTCGGCACCCGGGCGAAGCAGGAAACGTCACGGCTCTGCTTCGGCCTCGACGTCGTGGTGGTTCCCCGCGACCGTGACGCCTACGGCCGGACCGTCGCCGACGTGGTCCTTCCCGACGGCCGGGTGCTCAACCGGGAACTCGTCCGGGCAGGAATGGCCGTCTGGTACCGGAAGTACGCCGACGACCCCGAACTGGAGAGACTGGAGCGCGAGGCCCGGGCGGCCCGTCGGGGGTTGTGGTCCCAGGCGAACCCGGAGGCACCCGCCGCCTGGCGGAAGGCCCACGGCATCGGCCGGGCCGCGAAACCGCCGCGGTGAGGGTCAGGCTGTAGGCTATGGGCTGTAGGTCCGGAGGGGTTCCCGTCGGTATCGGTATCGCTATCGGTATCGCTATCGGTATCGCAATCGCTGTCGCTATCGCAATCGCTGTCGCTGTCGCAACCGGGAACGCAGTCGCAACCGCGATCGGCGGCCCCCCTGGCCGCGGCAGCCCGCAGCGCTCGATCTTCTCCCGTCCCTGAGGAGTGCGGCGCGAAGGCTGCCGGAGCGCCGCTTTGACCGCGCCGCGCAGGCCGCCGGAGCGGCGCGTTCCCAACGTGACCCATTCGCTTCAATGAAACACAACCGCCCTGGCACAAGGCGGAGGGACCCGAGCCTCTCGCCGGCATGAAGGCGCCGTGATGAAACCGGGGCGCGAAGGGATCAAAGGACCAAAGGGACAGTCCAAACCGACGGGGCAGACGGCGATGAAGGGGTATGCCACAAACGAAGGTGCCATAGCGGTCTCCCTTTGCGGTCTTCGCGCCTTGGCGAGAGGCGATCCGGATCTGGATCTCGCCAGGGCGCCAAGCTCGCGAAGAAAAGCGGAGCGCCAGGGGTGCGGCCAGGGGGCGTGAAAGCTCGTCAAGTCAGGTCCGGAGGCTCCGGGGGAAGAATCGGGCGGCAAGGGCGTAGAAGACGGCCGCCATCCCGGCGAGGACCGCCACGTGCTGCACGATGTCGGGGAGGTCGCCGCCGAAGGAGTAGATCCGGTGAAAGGCGTCCATGGCCCAGCCGGTGGGGAAGAGGAAGGCGACGGTCCGCATGACGGGCGTCACCACCTCCAACGGCCACCAGCACCCGCCGAGGGCGCTCATCACCAGGGTGAGCAGGATCGAGACGCCGGTGGCCCAGGCGTGGTCCTTGACCAGGGTGGCCAGGAGGAGGGACAGGGCGGCGGCGGCGGCGGAGTAGGCGATCATCAGCACCGCGATCCCGAGGAAGGACCCCAGGTCGATGCCGAAGAAGAGGCGTCCCGCCAGGAAGAGCACCACGACCTGGAGCAGGCCCATCCCGATGCGGCTGCAGAGTTTCACCGCCAGGAGGCCCGCGGCGGAGACCGGCCCCACCGAGGCCCGGCGCAGGATGCCCTTGTCGCGCTCCTCCACCAGCAGGTTGGTCCCGTAGATCGCCAGGCACATGAGGACGAACTGGACCACCATGGCGGGGATCGTCTGGTTGAACCCGGTCGGGAACTGGGCCCGGCGACCGGCCAGGGACTCGCTCACGGTCACGCGGGGCTTCCCGGCGGCGATCCGGGCGTAACGGGAGGCGTCCGCCGCGGTCGAGTCCGGGGCGGCCGACGCCGTCGAGGGGGTCCCGGAGGCCGGGGGAGCTTCGGCGGAAGGCGCGGCGGGGGACGCTTGGCCGACACCGGGTGACGGCGAGGGGGCGGGAACCGCTTCGGTTTCCATCAGGCAGAGGTTCCCGATCAGCTTGAACACCGCCAGTTGGAGACGGGATTCCGCCGCCGCCCCGCGCTGCGTGTCGCCGGAAGGGTCCTTGTACCACTTCAGGGTCGTCGGCCTGCCCGCCAGAACGTCCCGGGCGAAACCTTGGGGGATCTCGACGCCCCGGGGCTTCCACTCGCCGGCCTTCCACTGCCCCGGGGTCCTGGCCTCGATGACGAAGCCGTCGGACGCCAGGGACGCGACCAGGGACCGGGACAGGAACGACCCGTCCCGGTCCAGCACGTTCAGGGCGGTCTTGGTCGGCCCGCCGCCCCGGAACGCGAGCCCGAAGAAGAAGGCGAAGAGGAGCGGCATGGCGAAGAACCAGAGGTAGGCCCCCCCGGAGCGGAGGATCACGCGGACTTCGGTGAGGACGAGGCCGGGCAGTTTCACCGGGACACCCCCGCCATCAACCGTCGGCCCAGGATGCGGGTCCCGGCCATCAGGGTCAGGAGGCTGATCCCCATCAGCACCCCGGTGTCGAGGAGCGCCCGCCCGGGGTCGATGTTCCCCGAGAGCCCGCCCCGCAGCAGGTCGATACTCCAGTAGTTCACCGTGGCCCGGGCCGGGTGGATGAAGAAATCGGGGAGCGACTCGATGGGGAAGTAAGAGCCTCCCACCATGCACATGACCACGATGATGATGGAGGTGACGGCCTCGGAGCGCCCCACCCCGGAGACGAGGCAGTACACGAGGGCCATGATCCCCGTGCAGGCCGCGGCGGAGACCAGCCCACCCGCCAGGTAGAGCCACGGGAGGCGGGGGCGCATCCCGAAGAGGGCGACGCCCACGGCGGACATGATGCCGAAGGAGAGGAACGTCAGGAGGAAGGCGTAGGCCAGCTTGGCGCCGAGGACCTCCCCCGGTCCCACCGGTGCGGTGAAAATGCGGCGCAGCCGCCCCGTGTCCATCTCCTCCGCCAGGTCGCGCAGGCAGTGGTTGGCGATGAACAGCAGCCCCATGAGCGCCATGCCGGGCAGGAAGAGGGCGAAGTAGTTGAGGTCCCCGGCGCCCTGCTTCGGCTCCGTCGACCCCACGGTCTCGATCTTCACCACCGGGGGCATGACGTAGCGGTGGACCCTCTCCAGGGAGATCCGCATCGCCGCCGAGACCCCGAGCCACTCCGCCTCGGAGGGGAACGCCTCGCCGTCGCCCAGGGTCCGCATGGCGCGGAGGGGGGCGTTGAGGACCCGGGCCCCGTAGTCCGCCAGGACGGCGACGGATTTCACGATGTCCGCCGCCACCTCCGGCAGGATGCTCTCGGAGGGGTTCTTGATCAACCGGAGGCTGACGGGCCGGCCTTCCAGGAGGTCGTCGCCGAAGCCCCTGGGGACGATCAGCATGGCCGAGGCCTTCCCCTCGTTCATCAGGGCCCGGCCGGTCGGCGTGTCCGTCTTCTGGAGGTCCACCATCTTCGCCAGGTCTCCCTGGGTGAAGGAAGACTGGATGAACTGCGAGGCGAAGCTGCCGTCCTCGTCGGACAGGAGCAGCTTGAAACGGATGACGTCCCCGCCCCGGGACGGCGAGAAGACCACCCCGAAGATCATGGCGATTGCCAGGGGGATCGCCATCTGGAGCAGGATGCCGGCCGGCGCCCGGAGGCTGCGCCGGACGTCTTTCCGGATCAGGTTGCCGAACTGTGTCATCCGAAACGACCTTTCACGGGAATTCGTGCTCCGGCGGACGCACGGGCGCCGTTCAGTCGCGGAGTTCCTTGCCCGTCAGCTTGATGAACAGGCTCTCCAGGCTGGGGTCTTTCACCGAGATGTCATCGACGGGGACCCCGGCCTCGAACATCGACTTGATCAGGGCGGCCGACTGGTCGTTGCCCCGGACGAGCAGCAGGCAGCGCCCGTCCTCGAGCGTGACGGGGGCGACGTCGGGGTGCGCGGAGAGGATTTCCCCGACGCGGGTCGCGGTGAAGTGGCCGCGGAAGAACAGCAGCCGCCCCTCCCCCACCAGCCGGATCAGCTCGTCGAGGGTCCCCTCCGCCAGGAGGCGCCCGTGGTCCATGATGCCGATCCGCCGGCAGAGCTTCTCCGCCTCTTCCAGCATGTGGGTGGTGTACAGGACCGCCGCGCCGGAGGCCGCCGCGTCCCGGACGATGTCGAGGATGTGGAGCCTTGCCTGGGGGTCGATCCCGACGGTGGGCTCGTCGAGCAGGAGCAGCCGGGGCTCGTGGAGCAGGGCCGCCGCGAGGTTGATCCTGCGCTTCATCCCGCCGGAGTAGCCCCGGATGGGCTCCTTCGCCCGATCGGCCAACCCCACGCGCTCCAGCACCCGGTCGATGGCGGCGGCGAGCCTGCGGCCGGAGAGCCCGTAGAGGCGACCCCAGAACTGGAGGTTCTCCCTCGCGTTCAGTTCCTCGTAGAGGGCGATGTCCTGGGGGACGAACCCGAGGGAGGCGCGGGCCCGGCGGATGTCCTTGCGGGCATCCTCGCCGTCGATCCGGACAACCCCGGCGTCGGGTCGGGCCAGGCCGCAGACCATGGCGATGGTGGTGGTTTTCCCGGCGCCGTTGGGGCCGAGCAGGCCGTAGATCTCCCCCGGCTCCACCGCGAGGGAGAGGCCGTCCACGGCCGTCAGGTCGCCGTAGCTTTTCCGGAGGTTCTCGATCCGGAGCACGGGGTCAGACCTGCTCCACCGACTTCACTTCGGGGATTTCCTGCTTGAGCCGGGCCTCGATGCCCCGCTTGAGGGTCAGGGTCGCCATGGGGCAGCACCCGCAGGCCCCCTTGAGCTTCACGTAAACCGTGCCGTCGTCCTTCACGTCCACCAGTTCCACGTCACCGCCGTCGGCCTGAAGGAAAACGCGGGTCTTTTCCAGTTCCTGTTCCACCTTCGCTCGCAGATCCATGGGTCACTCCTGTTCGGAAATTCGGGCGGATGATACCGCACATCCGCGCACGTTGCAACGACATTCGATGCGCGGAGGGACGGGGGGATCCCCCGGCGGGGCGCGATTCACCGCCCCGGACGCTTCGATTGGCCTTGCACAACCGGGAGGGTTTGGCTATCATACGCCATCCCTCGACGGGCACGGCAGCGGTCAAGGACGGCCGTCGGCGAGGGGGGTTCGCGCTGAACGGGGGGAGGGCCCAACGCATGCCCAGGTCACCGAAGGATTACTTTCCCGTCGAGAAGTTCGTCGATTTCCGGGAGATGCTCATCAACAGCCGGGAGAAGTGGGGCCCGAAGACCGCCCTGATGGAGAAGGTCGAGGGCGAGTGGGCCCGGGTCTCCTACAACCAGCTCTTCTACGAGGTCATGGCCCTGGGGGCCGGCCTGCTCAAGCTCGGGATGAAGCGTCAGGCCCACGTGGCCTTCGCCTCGGAGAACCGGGCCCGCTGGGGGATGACCTACCTGGCGGTCGCCTGCGGGAACGCCGTCTGCGTCCCCATCGACCGGGAACTCAAGAGCCAGGAGTTCTTCCACATCCTCTACACCACCGAGACCGAGATCTTCGTCGGGTCCCAGAAGTTCGTGGACATGGTGTGCGACATGCACCGGAAACTGCCCCGGCTGAAGGTCATCATCAACATGGACGACCGGGAGGACAACTCCATCGTCCAATCCTTCTCGAAGGTCCTCGCGGACGGGTGCCGCCTCATCGACGACCAGAAATCCGACTACCCCTTCACCGTCATCGACCCCGGCCTCCCGGTGTCCATCCTGTTCACCTCCGGCACCACGGGCGCGGCCAAGGGCGTCATGCTGAGCCAGAAATCCATCATCGCCG
Organism: Acidobacteriota bacterium; assembly: GCA_018001935.1. Taxonomy (NCBI): domain Bacteria; kingdom Pseudomonadati; phylum Acidobacteriota; species Acidobacteriota bacterium. Next base: position 54,127 of record JAGNHB010000019.1, on the reverse strand, counting down.
ACATCCTCGGCATGCTCCAGGTGGTCTACCTCCGGGAGAAGGAAATCCTGCTCAGCGTGCTGCCCCTTCACCACACCTACGAGTGCACGGCAGGCTTCCTGACGCCGCTGAGCCACGGGATGACCGTCGCCTACGCGGAGAACCTCAAGCGCATCCCCGACAACCTGGTGGAGACCCAGGCCACGGCCATCCTGGGGGTCCCCCTTCTCTTCGAGGCCATCTACAACCGGATCATGGACCGTGTCCGGGAGTCGGGGAAAACCCGCTTCCGCATCGGCATGGGCCTCGCGAACCTCTCCGAGCGCCTCTTCAACGTCGATATCCGGCGCAAGGTCTTCCGGTCCCTCCACGACCGGTTCGGCGGGAAACTGCGGCTGCTCATCAGCGGCGGGGCGGCCATCTCCCCGGAGGTGTCCCGGGGCTTCCGCGAACTGGGCCTGCTCCTGATCCAGGGGTACGGGCTGACGGAGACCTCGCCCGTCATCGCCCTCAACCACATGGATTTCTTCAAGGACGACGCGGCGGGGCTCCCCCTGCCCGGCACGGAGTTCCGGATCATCGACGGGGAGATCTGCGTGAAAGGGCCGGTGGTCATGCTGGGGTACTACCAGAACCCCGAGGCCACCGCGGAGGTCCTCCGCGACGGCTGGCTGCACACGGGCGACCTCGGATACCTGGACGAGGACGGGTTCCTCTTCATCCAGGGCCGCAAAAAAGCCGTGATCGTCACGGCCAACGGGAAGAACATCTACCCCGAGGAGGTGGAGGCCCAGCTCAACCAGAGCCCCTTCATCCTGGAGTCGCTGGTCTGGGAAGGGCCCGAGGCGGACAAGTACTGCGAGGAAGTCCACGCCATCATCGTCCCCGACATCGAGCACTTCGACGAGCACCTCAGCCGGCGCGGCCTGAAGATCTCGGAGGAGGAGGTCGAGAAGGTCCTCAAGGCGGAGGTGAACCGCCTGTGCTCGAAGATGGCCAACTACAAGCGCGTCAAACGGTTCACCATCCAGTGGCAGGAGTTCGAGAAGACCACCACCCGCAAGGTCAAACGTTACCTGTACACCAGCAAGATCCGCCAGGTGGCCTCCTCGAAGCGATAGTGCCGGCGCCTGGGCCCCCGTTCGTGTGGTTCGTGTGGTCCGTGATCCTGATTTCGTGCATTTCGTGTATTTCGTGGTTGAATGTCGTTTCATCCAGTTGGAGAGTAATCATCATGAAACTGGTCGTTGTCGCCTCGTTCGCGGTCCTGATCCTGCTTGTGCCCCTTTCCGCCGCCCCCGGCCGGAAAACGCCGGACCCCATCGGCGGGGAACGCCCCGTCAACGTGCTGGACCACTACCTCCTCCTGCCGGGCGCCATCTTCTCGGAGGCGGAGATCCCCGACCGGGAGAAGGCCATCGTCGTCCGCGACGTCGCGAACGGCTACCTCAAGGTCCAGGGGCACTGGGAGGGTTTCGGCGAGATCGCCCTCTTCCGGATGACCGACCCGCGGCGGCGCCTGCTGGGGGTCACCAAGGCCTCGTGCGGGCCCGCCTGCACCCAGGAGATCCACTTCATGGAGTACTTCAACGGGAGCTGGGTGGAACGGACCAGCCGGATTCTCCCCGAGATTCCGAAGGCGCGCATCGCGGAGCAGTACCGCAAGCTCAAGCACCCCGAAGACCCCGACGACTGGGGGGACGACATCCCGGTCCTCTACCTGCTCCCCCGCACCGGAACCACCATCAAGGTGGTCGTCCAGCCCCAGTTCACGAAGAAGGAAATCGTCCTGTTCGAACTCCGGTTCGACCGCACGGTGTTCAACCTCCACGCCCGCTGAAGGCGGGCTTTCGTGGCCCTTGGCCGCATTCTTTGCGAGCTTTGCGCCTTTGCGAGATCAGGTCCGGATCGGCTCTCGCCAAGGCGCAAAGCTCGCAAAGGAAGATGGCATGGGCCGCAAATCATGCTCCCGGCCGACGTTTCATGTGCTGGGAGGTCTTGGTTTGTCCGGTTCTTCAGCGGCCGGAGAAGTTGATGCAGACGATGGACAGCACGGCGCAGGCCAGGGCCGCCCAACCTTTTCGGGTGGGGTGCTCGCGCCAGATCACGATTCCGGCGGCGGTGCTCAGGACGATGATGCTCATGGCGTTCACCGGGAAGGCGACGATGCCGGGGAGCCCCCGCAGGGCGTAGAGGAAGAAGACCGTCGAGAGAATGTTGGGGACGCCCAGCGCCAGGCCCGTGAGGAGATCGGGGCGCCTCACCGCGGCCCCCTTCCAGCGGACGCTGGACCAGGCGATGACCAGGGCGGTCCCGAAGATGACCAGCAGGAAGCCGAACGGCTGGTACGGCGCCCCGGCCGGGCGGTTCTCCTTGAAGACCTTCAGCACCACCTCCACGGTCCCCATGGCGAGGAACAGCCCCACCACCGGCACCCAGGCGCCCAGCGCCGCCCGCCACCGGCCGGGGGCGCCCGTCGCACCCTCCCCCGCCCTCGCGGCGACGGCGACGCCGAAGAGGACCAGGGCGACCAGGGCCAGGAGCAGGCCCGCGACCCCGAAGCGGTCCGGCGTCTCCCCGTAGCCGACCATGGAGACCAGGATCGGCACCACGACCGCCAGCCGGGTGACCGACACCGGGATGGCGATCCCCACCTTCCCGATGGCGGCAGTCATGAGGAGGAAGGTTCCGATGAAGACGACCCCGCCCAGAAGGCCGAGGCCGCCCGTGAACGCCCCGACGGCCGGGAAGCCCTCGAAGCCCCACGCCAGCAGGCTCCCGGCAACGGCGGTGACGTAGTTGGCGGCGATCACCACCAGGCGGTTCCCCCGCCGCGCTTCCACGCGGCGGAGCATGACGGCGATGGTGACGGAGCAGGCGATCGCCCCCCCGAGGGCCAGGGAGGCGAGCAGCACGTTCGGCGGGGGCGCGGCGGGCACAGGGGTCACTTCAGGTTCTTGCCGAAGCGCTCCGGCAGCATAAAAATCAGTATTAATACTGGATAGACAAACCAGCAGCAGCATCCTTGGACAACATTTCCGATGCTGTACCAAAACAGAACAAAGCTCTGAGTGGTTATTTCTATTGAACCATCATCCATGAGAAGCTTTTGATAATGGCTTTTCATAACAATTTCAGAGAAAGCGATATGGTATACACCGAAAAATATATTTATTATCGCATAAGCAATGGAAAAAGTCTGTCCTCTTTTCTTTGACTTTAGTAGATAATTTCCCGCAACGACCAATAAAGCTGTCATGAGGATCGTCACACCGAGCATTATGAAGCCATTTACCCGAGCGATTGGAATACGCTCGATTTCTTTACTTAGCTGCATAATAATGCGGGTATTCTCCCCCATTTGAACATTGTCGAGTTGGTTACGAAAGATGATGCCCACGGCTAGACTACCGAGGAATAGCAATACCGTGATACCAACCATTATTAAATGTAACACACCGAAAACTTTCGGCGCCCGGGAAGGTTCCTCCTCTTCGTAGTAATCTGAAGGAGCCTCGCCTCCGGAAGGCGCAACCTTTTCGTCCGTAACAGATGTTTTCTGGCCTGGGCCGGAACCTGTTGCAGAGGGATTTACCTCCCCGCCAAGTTTCGGGGCTTTATCAGAAGCCGTTACCTCGGCTGTCCCGCCGGCAGTTTCTTCCGGTTTTTCAACACTCATGTATGACCTTCTCCAAGGGAAAATTACTCCCTAGCAATTGGTTTAATAATACGGGCAAGACCCGGTTTTGTTCGTTTATTATTCGGGAACGTATTCACTTTCTACTTGTGTAGCCGATTTATGAAGGAACCGTATTTATTTCACGCAAGAGCCAAGCTTGACGGGTTCGTAAAAAGTCGGAAGACGGACGGAAATGTGTCTGTAAAGCCTTTGTTTGAGCCATCACCCGGAGGGTGATGGTACTTTTTGCGACCGCGTCAAGCTTCGCTGAACTAAACCTAACGAGTTTGCAGAAAATCATGAATCGGACTGAAACGATCAGACATCGTCCGGGTGAGCCCCTGATCGGAATACCCGTCTTTATCCATGGAAGATTAAAGAGATTAGCCGGTTGGGGCCTCGCCGGAGGACTGAATCTTATACACATTCCCGGATTGTAAATGTCGGCAGGGATTGGATTGTCAAAAAAGCCGTTCTGTGCGCCCGAAAGGTGTTCATTCGGCCCCGTTCATCCGTGCTTATCAAACAAGGTTGACGCCCCCGTAAAAAGTACCCTCACCCTCTGGATAATGGCTCAAACAAAGGCCTTACAGACACTTTCCTGCTCGTTTTCCGACTTTTTGCGAACGCATCAAGGTTCACGATCCAAGAAATCCGTGTTAGGAGAAGGCCGAAGTTGGCGCTCCCGACGGCCGTAGAGGGGGTAAAAATTCACACTGCCATAGAAGTGGCACCGGTTATTCATTATGGCACCAATCCCGCCGTTGACCGGCTTGAGAATTCCTTCCCGCAGTACGCATGACGGGAAAGCTCTTCAGTACCTGCGGGTCAGAATATATGGAGTGATGAGAAAAAAACCTGCTCCTGCTTAGGCAGACTTCCTGATTGTAACCCTCTCCGTGCCTCTGTGCCTTCGTGAGAAAATATTATGTATAATCCCTTAAAGGCACGGATAAACGGAAAAGACGCTCACACACCCGTCCAAAAACGATCTTAGAGCCGTTCAACTTACCATCTCAGCCGTCTGGAAGCCGGAGATCCGCTCCCGGATGTAGCTGCGGGCCCGGTGAATCCGGGACTTGACCGCCGCCACCGAAAGGTTGAGCAGCCGCCCCACTTCCTCGTTGGAGTAATTCTGGACATCCCGGAGCATGAAGACGCGTCGGTACTTGTCGGGCAGCTCCCGCGTGAACTGGAGGACCTTTCCCATGAGTTCGCGCTGGATCACCAGGTCGTCCGCGGCGCAGCGCTTGTCGGGGAGGATGGTGGTCAGGACGGCCTCGTCGGCGTCCATCCGCGTGGCCTCCTCGATGGGGATGTGGGGCTCCTTGCGCCGGCTCCGGATCTTCATGAACCCGAAGTTGACGGTGATCCGGTAGATCCAGGTGAAGAGCGAGGAGTTCCCCTTGAAAGTGTCCGCCTTACGATAGAGGGTCACGAAGACGTCCTGCACCACTTCCTGCGCATCCGAGGGGTTCTTGACGATCCCGATCGCGGTGTTGTAAACCTTGCCCTGGTACTTCTCCATCACGGCTTCGAGCGCCCTGGCGTCGCCGGCCCGGAGCCCTTCGACCATATCAGCGTCTTTCCAGTTCTTCTTCATGATGACTTCCTCCTGTGCACCGTCTCAAACCATGATAAAGCGATAATACGTACAGAAACCGGGGAAGTCAAGAAGTATTTGATAATGATTACTATTTTTTTTAGGATAATCGTCCCTTCCGCACGCGGATCAGCATCCAGAGGAAGAAGGGGCCGCCGAGCAGGGCGGTGAGGATGCCGACGGGGATCTCCGCGGGGGCGATGACGGTCCGGGCCGCCCAGTCGCAGAGGGCCAGGAAGGCCCCACCAACCGCAAGGGAAAGGGGGACCAGCCGGACGTGGTGGTGCCCGACGGCCAGTTTCAGGAGTTGCGGGATCATCATGCCGACGAAACCGATCGGCCCGCAGAGGGCCACGACGCCGCCCGTGACCAGGGAGACCGCCCCGAGGAGAAGCATCCGGCTCCGCTTGACGTCGACCCCGCGGGAGTGGGCGAAATCCTCCCCGGCCAGCATGAGGTCGAGGGTCCGCGCGTGGCACGCCACGACCGCCACCGTGGCCGCCAGGAGGACGGACAGCTCGACGGGCCGGGCGTAACCCACGGTGTTCAGGTCGCCCATGAGCCACCGGACGAGCTGGTACGAACCGGTGAAGTCGCTCATGTACTGGACGGCCATGATCACGGCCGAGAAGAAGAAACTGAGGGCGACCCCGGAGAGCAGCATGATGTCCGTCGAGAAATCCCCGCACGCCCGCGAGAGCCCGAACACCAGCGCGATGGTGGCCGCCGCGCCCAGGAATGCGAAGACCGGCACGCTCGAATACCCGGCGATCTCCAGGACCACGCCGGTTTTCACGGCGAGGGCGGCCCCGCAGGCGGCCCCGCTGGAGACCCCCAGCGTGAAGGGGGTCGCCATCGGGTTGCGGAAGACCGCCTGGAACACGAGCCCGGCAAGGGCGAGCGCGGCGCCGGCGGCGTAGCCGACGAGCACGCGGGGAACGCGGACCTGCCAGAACACGAGCCCGCCCGTCCCGGACGCCCCGGCGGTGAGACCCGTGTCCCCTCCCCCGTCACCGCCGCCGGTGCACAGGGACAGGAGGAGGGGGGCGGCGAAGAACAGCCCGAGCAGCAACCAGAGCACCAGTTGAGGCAGGCTACGCACGGGGGCGCCCCCCTTCCCCCCCGGCCGCCGCGCCCCGGTCGGGGCCCGCCGGCGGGTGGCCTCCCCCGGGATGCCGGGGGACGGGGAGGTAAACGGTCGAGGACCCGCCGGGGCTTTCGACGAAGGTCGCGAACTCCACCGCGAAGAGGGCTTCGAGGTCCTGCCGGGTGAGGTCCGGGACCCGCTTCAGGAAATGGAGGCGGCCGTCCTTGAGCCCGAGGACCCGGTCCGACAGGGCCATGGCCAGGTTGGCGTCGTGGGTGACCATCACCACTGTTTTGCCGTCCCGCCGGTTGAGGTCGCCCAGGAGCGCGGCCACACCCGCCTCGTGGCCCGGGTCCAGGTAGACGGTGGGCTCGTCCAGGAGCACGGCGGGGGTCTGCTGGGCCATGGCGGCCGCGATGTAGGCGACCTGGCGCTCCCCCCCGCTGAGGGTGTCCAGCTGCCGGCCGGCCAGGTCGCCCAGGCCCGCCCGGCGCACCACGGCGTCGACGATCTCCCGGTCGCTCCGAAGGGGACCCCGCCAGGGCGAGATGTGCGGGTGCCGGCTCATCAGGAGAAAGGACGTCACGTCGTAGGGCGGGACACCGCCCTTCATCTGGGGCACGTAAGACAGGTACCGCGCCAGCTCCGGCACCCTCCACTGGTCCAGCCACCGCGCCCGGAAACGGATTTTCCGGCGGGAGAGAAGGCCCCGGTTGAGGTGGCGCAGCAGGGTCGTCTTTCCCGCCCCGTTCGGGCCGATGACCGAGAGGAATTCGCCCTCCTCGACCCCGAAGGCCAGGTCCCGGAGGATCTCCTTGCCCTCCACGGCGTAGGAGAGCCCCTCGACTTCCCAGGTCTGCGGGCGGGGGTGGCTCACGGGAGATTGATCCCCAGCTTGTGCATCCGGTGTATGAAGCTCCGGTAGGAGATCTGCAGGACCTTGGCCGCCTTGATCTGGACGCCGCCGGTCCGCTCCAGGGCCTTGAGGATGAGCCTGCGCTCGATGGCCTCCAGGTAGTGGTCGATGTTGAGGCCTTCCTCCGGGAGTTCCGACTGGGGGATGAACTCCTCCATGGACACGCGGCCGGACAGCACCACCTCCTCCGGGAGCCGTTCGAGCTGGATCATGTCGGTGGTCTCGAGGGCGACCGCCCGCTCGACGACGTTCTCGAGCTCCCGGACGTTGCCCTTCCACTCGTGGGCCATCAGCTTCTCCATCGCCGCCCGCTCGAAACCCTTGAGGTCCTTGCTGAGCTTGCGGCTGAACCGCTGGAGGAAGTAGTTGGCGAGCTGGGGGATGTCCTCCCGCCGTTCCCGGATGGGGGGCAGGTGGATGGGGATCACGGCGATGCGGTAGTAGAGGTCCTCCCGGAAGGCCCCCTTGCGGATCTGCCCGGCGAGGTCCTTGTTGGTGGCCGCGATGATCCGCACGTCCACGGGGATCTCCTCCGTGCTGCCGAGCCTCCGGATCCGCTTCTCCTGGATGGCCCGCAGGAGTTTCACCTGCATGGCCAGCGAGGTCTCGGCGATCTCGTCCAGGAGGAGCGTCCCCCGGTGCGCTTCCTCGAAGAGCCCTTTCTTGTTGGCGAAAGCCCCGGTGAAAGCCCCCTTCATGTACCCGAACAGCTCGCTCTCCAGGAGGGTCTCGGGCAGTGACCCGCAGTTGATGGAGACGAACGAGAACCCCTTCCGGGGGCTCGAATCGTGGATGACGCGGGCGATCATCTCCTTCCCCGTACCGCTTTCGCCGGTGAGGAGGATGGTGCTGTCGGTGGGGGCGACGACGCCGATGGTCTTGTAGATCTTCAGCATGGCCGGGGAGATCCCCACGATCCTCGGCGGCGCGTTCTCCCCGGGGGGGAGGTGGGGCGAGCTCTGCACCTGGACCGAACGCTCGACGGCGTTGTGCACGATGCCCTTCAGTTCCTCGACGTCGAAGGGCTTGGTGACGTAGTCGAACGCCCCGTACTTGAGGGCGTCGATGGCGCTGTCCGCCGAGGCGTACGCCGTGATGAGGATGAAGAGGATCTCGGGCTTCTCCTCGCGAAGCGTCTGGAGCAGGTCCATGCCGGTCCCGTCCGAGAGCTTGAGGTCGGACACCACGATGTCCACGTCGTTCTTCCGGACCGCCTCGTAGGCGCTCTCGAGGCTGGAAGCGGTCAGGACCCCGTACCCTTCCTCCCGGAAGACGATCTCCAGGAGTTCCCGCATGCTCTGCTCGTCGTCCACGATCAACAGGTTCACTTCTTCGCCTCCTCGCCGGGGGTCTTTTTCCCGGTCAACGGGATCGACAGGGAGAACGTGGTCCCTTTCCCGGGGGTGCTCTGGACATCCACCTTCCCGCCGTGGTCGGTGATGATGCGGTACACGATGGCCATCCCCAGCCCGAGCCCGCCGGGGAAGCGGCTCTGGAAAGGCTCGAACAGGTGCTGGATCTCTTCCGGCGCCATGCCGCGCCCCTCGTCGCGGAAGTTCAGGCGGACCGCGCGCCCTTCGCGGGAACAGGTGATCCCGATCAGCCCGCCCCGGGGCATGGCCTTGACGGCATTGGAACAGAGGTTCCAGAACACCTGCTTGAGCTGGTCGGGGTCGCCGACCATCTGGATCTCGCCGTCGGGGCATTCCAGCCGGACCCGGTGATCCGGACGGAACTCGGGGCTGTTCTGGAACAGGAAGATCGTCTCCCGGATCAGCGCGGCCATGTCGAATTCCCGGGGGGAGAATTTCCGGAAGGCCGCGAATTGGAGGAAGTTGGCGATGATCCGGTCCAGCCGGTGGGACTCGCGCAGGATGATGTCCATCAGGTGCCGCTGGGACGCCGTCAGCTCCAGTTGCTTCTTGAGCACCTGGATCGACCCGGTCATGGACGCCAGGGGGTTCCGGATCTCGTGGGCGATGGCGGCCGACAGGTTGCCGATGGCCGCCATGCGCTTCTGAATCTCGATTTCGTTCTCGAGCTTCTTGATGTCCGTCAGGTCCTGGAAGATGAAGATGTACCCGTTCACCTCGTTCCGGATCAGGATGGGCGAGATGGACAGCCCCACGAACAGGGAATCCTCGTTGTTCACCTCGAGCCACTTCTCCACGCGGACCGCTTTCTGCTCGTGGGGGGAGAAGTCCACCAGGCCCTGCTCGTCCGGGGTGAGGCGAAACAGCTCCATGGCGTTCCTCCCCAGGATGGCCTCGGGCTCCCGGTTCAGGAGGCGTGTCCCCATCTGGTTGATCTTGACGACGTTGAAATCGCAGTCGGTGGTCAGCAGGCCGCTGCGGATGTTGTCCAGGATGTATGTGTTGTACTCGTTGAGGTCCTGGATTCGGCTGAACTGCTGCTCCACGCGAAGCCGGGCCCGCTTGAGGCGCTCCTGGAGGAAGCCCGTCAGCATCCCGACGATGACGTTCCCCAGGATGGACACCTCGGCGGAGAGGATGAAGGACTTCGCGGGCAGCGGGCTGCGCGTGGAGAAAACCCCGAACAGCAGAAGGCCGAGGGTGAACAGGTGAGCGAGGCAGGTGAGGCCGGTGACGACGAGGATCCCGTAAAAATCCAGGAAGAGGCTGGAGTACATGATGACCAGGATGTAGAGGAGCGGGAAGGGGGTCTCGATCCCCCCGGTGGAGAACACGGTGAAGGCGATCATCAGGATGTCGCACAGGACGTGGGCGAAGAGCAAGGCGTGGTGGGAGTAATCGGGCAGGCGGTTGAGGAAGACCCAGAAGGCGTTCAGGAAGAAGAAGAAAGTCATCGCCGGGTAGAAGACGTCCGCGACGACTCCCTGGGGCACCCCGAACTCGTTGGTGAAGTAAACGGTCACGAAGATCAGCGGGATCATGACCGCCCGGAAGGCGATGACCAGGTTGATCTTCCGTGTAAAGTCTTCCATAATCAAAACGAAGCCCCTGAAATCCACCCGATTTCAGGGGCTGTCGGGAACGGTGTCAGGCCGGGGTCACTTCGCGCCGGAACCCGCCAGTTTGGAGATGAGGGCGAACATGGGTAGGTACATGGACACGACGATGGACCCGATGGTGGCCCCGAGGAAAACCAGCAGGATGGGTTCCAGGAGGCTCATGAGGTTCGCGACGGCACGATCGACCTCGTCCTCGTAAAACGTGGCGACGCGGTCCATCATGTTGTCCAGCTCGCCGGTCTGCTCGCCGACGCTGACCATCTGGATGACCATGGTGGGGAAACGCCCCGACTCCTCCATGGGCCCGGACAGGGACTTCCCGGCCTCGACTTCCTTGCGGATCACCTTGATGGCGTCTTCGTAGATGACGTTGCCCGCGGCACGGGAGGTGATGTCGAGCCCCTCGAGGATCGGGATGCCGCTGGTGATGAGCGTGCTGAGCGTCTTGGTGAAACGGGAGATCGCGATTTTCATCAGCAGGTTGCCGATGACGGGGATCTTCAGGAGGAAGCGGTCGATGGCGTGCTTCCCGCCGTCGGTTTCGTACCATTTCTTCAGGGCGTAGAAGGCGAACCCGAGCAGGATGATGACGAGCCAGGCGAAACGCGCGATGAAGTTGGACAGCGCGATGACGATCTTGGTGGGGAGCGGCAGTTCGGCGCCGAGGCCGGTGAAGAGGGAGGCGAACGTGGGGATGACCAGCCAGAGGAGGAGGAAGACCGCCACGACCGCGACGCTCATGACCACCGCGGGGTAGATGAGGGCCGACTTGATGGCGCTCTTGAGCTTGACCATCTTCTCCATGTAGGCGGACAGCCGCTTGAGGATCAGGTCGAGGATGCCGCCGGACTCGCCCGCAGCCACCATGTTCACGTAGAGGTTGTCGAAGACCCGCGGGTGCTTGCCCAGCGAGTCGGCCAGCGACATGCCGCTCTCGACGTCCCGCTGGATCTGGAAGAGCACCTGCTGGAACGCCGGTTTCTCCTGCTGGGTCCCCAGGATGCGGAGGCACTGCACGAGGGGGAGGCCTGAATCGATCATGACGGCGAACTGGCGGGTGAAGAGGGCGATGTCCCTCTCCGCCACCTTTTTCTTCAGGGTCGGCAGCGCGATCTCCTTGCCCTTTTCCTTGACGCTGATGGGGTTGATCTGCTCCCCCCTCAGCATCGTCATCAGGGCCTGCTTGTTGGGCGCGAACCGCTCCCCCGAGACGATGGCATTCGTCACCATGTGTTTACCGCGAAATACGAAAGTCGGCATAGCTCACTCCATTGGTGGTCTTACGAGCGTCCGCCCGGAGGAATGGGCGGCCGGGGCCGGGTCGGGGCCGAGGCAGCCGTGTGCACCACCCCGACACCCCTCTTGATCAGGTCTTCCAATTCCCCCGGGTTGGGCGATTTGAGCATCGCCATCTCCAGGGAAATCTGTTTTCCGAGATATAAGCTCGCCAGGGACTGGTTGAAGGTCTGCATGCCGTGCTTTTCCTGGCCGGTCTGCATGGCGGAGTAGATCTGGTGGATCTTGTCCTCGCGGATCAGGTTCCGGATACCGGAGGTGGGGACCATGATCTCCATGGCCATGCAGCGCCCCACGCCGCCCTGCCGGGGGAGGAGCGTCTGGCAGAGGACCCCTTCCAGCACCATGGAGAGCTGGGTCCGGATCTGCTGCTGCTGGTGGGCCGGGAACACGTCGATAATGCGGTTGATGGTGCTGATGGCGGTGTTCGTGTGAAGGGTGGCCAGCGTGAGGTGGCCCGTCTCGGCGACGCGGAGGGCGGCCTCGATGGTCTCGAGGTCACGCATCTCGCCCACGAGGACCACGTCGGGATCCTGCCGGAGCACGACGCGGAGCGCGTTGTTGAAGGAGTGGGTGTCGCTGAGGATCTCGCGCTGGTTGACGATGCAGTTCCGGTGCGGGTGGAGGAACTCGATGGGGTCCTCCAGCGTCACGATGTGCTCGTGGCGGTCGCGGTTGATCTTGTCGATCATCGTCGCCAGCGTCGTGGACTTGCCGCTGCCCGTCGGCCCCGTGACCAGGATGAGGCCGCGGGGCTTCTCGCAGAGGGTCGTCACCGGCGCCGGGAGGCCGAGCGCTTCGAAACTCTTGATTTCGAAGGGAATGATTCGGAAAACCGCGGCGATGGCCCCGCGCTGGTAGAAGATGTTCCCCCGGAACCGGGACACGTCCTTGACGCCGAAGGAGAAGTCCAGCTCGAGGTTCTCCTCCAGCCGGTGTTTCTGGGCGTCCGTCAGCACGCTGTAGGCCAGCCGCTTGGTCTCGGCCGCCGTCAGCGGGGGCAGGTCGAGCGGGCGGAGGGAGCCGTCGATGCGGACCTGCGGGGGCGTGCCGGTGGTCAGGTGAAGGTCCGAACCCTGCAATTCCTTCAATTTTCTGAGCAATTCCGGAAGTGATACCATGGGTCCTCTTCAATGGCCGATAATGGAAAAATCAGTGTCATTATAACCATTTTCTCAGGGGAGAGCAACAGTTTTCCCGAGAAAAATGGTCATCGTCAGTCTTTTACGGTTTCCCGAAGCACTTCTTCGACGGTCGTGATCCCCTCCTTGATTTTCAGGAGCCCGCTGCGGCGGAGGGTGATCATCCCCTCCTCCATGGCCTTGCGCTTCAGTTCGCGGGCGGAAGCCCCGATCAGGATCAGCTCGGAAATCTCCTCGGAGATGGACATGGCCTCGAAAAGGCCCAGGCGGCCCTTGTAGCCCGTGTTGTTGCAGATGTCGCACCCCTGCCCTCGGTAGGTCACGACGCTGTTCGCCTCGTCGGGGCTGAACCCGATGTCGATGAGGGTCTTCTTGGGGATCTTGTCCTCGACCTTGCAGTTGTTGCAGATCCGGCGGATGAGGCGCTGGGCCGCGATGAGCAGGAGGCTGTTGGAGACGAGGAACGGCTCGATGCCCATGTTGAGCAGGCGGTTGACGGTGGACGGCGCATCGTTGGTGTGCAGCGTGCTGAGCACCAGGTGGCCCGTGAGGGCGGCCTTGATGGCGATTTCCGCCGTCTCGAAGTCGCGGATCTCGCCCACCAGGACGATGTTGGGGTCCTGCCGGAGGAAGGAGCGGAGCGCCGCGGCGAAGGTGAGGCCGATGGCCTCGTGGGTCTGGCACTGGTTGACGCCCACGATGTTGAACTCCACCGGGTCCTCGGCGGTCATGATGTTCACGTCCACCTGGTTGAGCCGGCTGACGGCCGAGTACAGCGTGTTGGTCTTCCCGCTGCCCGTCGGGCCCGTCACCAGCACCATGCCGTAGGGCTTGCAGATGGCCGTCTCGAAGGAGGCCAGGGTGCTGGGCTCCATGCCGAGCTTGGTCATGTCCAGCATGAGCTTGGTCTTGTCCAGCAGGCGGAGGACGATTTTCTCCCCGAAGATGCAGGGGAGGCAGGACACGCGGAAGTCGATCTCGAGCTTCTTGTTGTCCAGGGTCGTCTTGATCTTGATGCGGCCGTCCTGGGGGAGGCGCTTCTCGGCGATGTCCATCTTGGACATGATCTTGATGCGCGACGTCAGGGCGTCCTTCAGCTTCAGGGGGGGGGACATGATGGCGTAGAGGATGCCGTCGATGCGCATGCGCACCCGGAGTTCCTTCTCGAACGCCTCGATGTGGATGTCGGACGCGCCCTTCTTGATGGCGTCCAGCATGATCAGGTTCACCAGCCGGATGATGGGGGCTTCCTCGCTGGACTTCTGCAGCTCGTCGACGTCCAGCTGCTCCTGTTCCTCCTCCAGCTCCAGGTCGAACTCGTCCTTCTTCTTCTCGATGCTCAGGTCGTCGAAGACCTTCTTGAGCTCGATGGAGTGGGGCGTCCCGTAGTACTTCTCGATGGACCGCATGATGCCGCCCTCGGACGCGATGACCGGCTCGATGTTGAAGCCGGTCATGAACTTGATGTCGTCCATGGCGAACACGTTGGACGGGTCCGTGGTGGCGATGGTCAGGGTGTTCCCGACCCGGCTCAGGGGCAGGACCTGGTACTTCTGCGCCGTTTCGAGTGGTATGAGCTTCACCACGTCGGCATCGACCTCGAAGTAGTCGAGGTTGATGGAGGGAACGCCGTACTGGCGGCTCAGCACACTGGTGATGTCGTCTTCCGTGATGAACTGCATCTCCACCAGGATGCTGCCGATCTTGCCACCGTACTTCTTCTGGTGCTCCAGGGCCTTGTTGAGCTGCTCCGCGGAGATCATCTTCTCGCGGAGGAGCAGGTCTCCGATCTTGGTGGTCATGAAATCATCCCGTGTGTGTTTCTAGTCAAGCTGGAATCCCTGTAACTTTTGGAAAATTCTACTATCGACAGCCGTATCTTACGGTAATGCGGGGGGGATGTCAAGCCTTGATTTTTTGTCGGTTACTTCCCGACGCAGAAATTCGAGAAAATGCGGTCCAGAATGTCGGCGGCCGCCGTCTGACCGGTCAGTTCGTCGAGGGCGGCAAGGGCGCGCCGGAGGTGAGCGAGGGCATACTCCTCGGAGTGGCCCGCCTCCACGGCCCGGAGGCCCGCGGCCAGCGCATCCGAAGCCCCGCGGATGCACGCCTGCTGACGGAGGGAGGTCAGGGTCCCCTGCCCCTCGTCCGGGAGGTCCGCTTCCGGGAGGATGGTCCGGTAGAGGGCGAGGCGGAGTTCGGCGAGGTTTTCCCCGGTGCGGGAGGACACGGCGATGACCCGGCTTCCCGGGAACCGCTTCTCGAGCGTTTCCCGCGGGAGCTGCGGCGGGAGGTCTGACTTGGCCAGGGCCACGACCCGGTGGGCGTCGGGGAGCGCCTCGGCGGCGTGTTCGTCGTCGGGGCCCCAGGGCCTCGAACCGTCCGCGACGAAGAGCACCGCGTCGGCTTCGGCCAGGGCCTGCCGCGTGCGATCGATGCTGAGGGATTCCACGGGGTCGGCGGGGGGACGGATGCCCGCGGTGTCCACCAGCACCGCGGGGATGCCGAAGAGGTTCGCGTCCTCGCGAAGGGCGTCCCGCGTCGTGCCGGGGAACTCGGTGACGATGGCCCGCTCCCGCCCCAGGAGCGCGTTGAACAGGGTGGACTTCCCGGCGTTGGGGCGGCCGGCCAGGACCAGGGTGAAACCGCTCCCGGCCAGGCTCGCGAAGCGGAACCCCCGTTCGATCCGCGCGAAGCGCTCCCCCAGGTCCGCCAGCTCCGCCCGCGGGTCCCCGGGGACCGCCAGGCCGCCCTGGTCCTCGTCGAACTCCACCAGGGTCTCCAGCCGGACGACGAGGTCGAGGAGTCTCTCCTTGAGCGGCCGGACGAGCGCGGCGGTCTCCCCCCCCATCTGTTTCCGGGCCAGCTCGGCCTGAAGGCGGGTCCCGGACTCGGTCAGGGCCCGGACCGCCTCCGCCTGGCACAGGTCCAGGCGGCCGTTGACGAAGGCCCGCCGGGTGAACTCGCCCGGGTCGGCGGGGCGGGCGCCGGCGGCCAGGATCACCTCCATGACGTGCCCCACCAGGACCGGGGAGCCGTGGAAGGACAGCTCCGCCACGTCCTCCCCCGTGTAGGAGCGCGGCGCGGGGAACCACAGGGCCAGCGCCTGGTCCACCGGGCGGCCGTCCGACGGGTCGATCACGGTCCCCAGGGTGGCGTGTCGGGCCCTGGGCACGAAGGCGGGGCCCTCCCGCGGGCCGGCGCCCGGAGGGGCCGGAAGAGTTGCGGGCGCGGGGCGGAAGACCCGCTCCAGGATCTCGCGGGCCCGCCGCCCGCTGACCCGGACCATGGACACCCCCCCCCGCCCCGGCGGCGTCACCGGGGCGGCGATGGTGTCCGCGAAGCGTGCCGGGTCGAAGGGGGGCATGGACGGCTATCGGTTCTTCCGCGGCCGGCCCGCCGGGGCGGAGGCCAGCTCCACCTTGGGCGTCTTCATGAACTTGTCGGCGATCACCTGCATCCCCCAGGCGAAGATGTTGCTGAACAGGAAGTAGATGACCAGGCCGCTGGAGAGGGAGATGAACATGAAGGTCATGATCACGGGCATGACGTACATCATCATTTTCTGGGTCCGGTTGTCCTGCCCGGGCGCCTGGGGGGTCTGCTTCATCTGGATGACCATGCTGGCGCCCATGAGAATCGGGGTGATCCAGGTGGGGTCGGCCATGGAGAGGTCACGGATCCAGAGGACGAAGGGCTGCCGCCAGAACTCGATGGACTGGCTCACCAGGTTGTAGAAGGCGAACAGGAAGGGGAGCTGGGCCAGCAGGGGCAGGCACCCGCCCATGGGGTTGACGCCCGCCTCCTTGTAAAGCGCCATCATCTCCTGGTTCATGTTCTGCCGGTCCTGGGCGCTCTTCTTCCCGCGGTACCTGGCCTGGATGGCCTTCATCTGGGGCTGGATCACCTGCATCTTCTTCATGCTCTTCATCTGGTGGAAGCGCAGGGGGAAGAGCGCCAGGGTGATGACGAGGGTGAGGGTGATCAGGCAGAGCCCCATGTTGGGGATGGAGGCCTGGAGGTACTTCATGACGTAGTAGAGGGGCTTGACGATGAACGAGAACATCCCGTAGTCGATGGTCTGGGCCAGGTCGCTCCGGATGCCCGACAGGACGTCGTACGCCTTGGGCCCCATGAAGAGGAAGGTGTCGCCCCCGGGCACCAGGGTGGTGACCAGGTGGACGGGCTTGGCTTCCTCGGTCTCCTTCTGTTTGAAGGAAAGGACGCGGTTCTCGAGGAGGACTTCCCCGAACGGGGCGGCGGGGATGGCGACGGCGGCGAAGTACTTGTTCTGGACCCCGGCCCAGGAGATCTGCCCGGTCTGCCGCTTGAAGCGGCCGATGGCCTCCCCCATGACGGGGTGGGCCGCGTCGCCGTGGTAGAAGACGGCGTGGGGCGGCAGCTGGGACGGGTCCGAGGGGATCAGGTCGAGGTTGGTGAGGCCCGGCCCCAGTCGGACGTAGTGCGGGATCGGCGTCGCCCCCCGGGTCACCGAGGTCTTCAGCCGCAGGACGTAGCTCTCTTTCCAGACGGAGAGTTCCTTCCGCGCCGTCACGCCCGAGCGGGTCAGGGCCAGGACCACCGTCCGGCACGGCTCCGAGGCGCCGGTGACGGGGTGGGGCCGGGGCTTGTCCTCCTCGGTGACGGTGTAGGGGTCGGCGTTGAGGGCATAGCTCACCCGGTTTTCCACGGCCCCCTCGGGAAAGGACAGCCCGAGGAAGCGTTCGGCCGGCGCCAGCTTCTCCTTCTGGAACGACGGGTCCAGGATCAGGTCCACGTTCTTCCCGCCGTCCTGGTATCGCTTGAGGGTGAAGTGCTCGATGACCCCGCCCCGGTTGTCGAGGGACAGCTCGAAGAGGGGGTCCGCGACCTGGACCTTCCGGGCGGCGGCGACGGAGTCCGGCACGGCCGGGGCCGCCGGGGCGCCTGCCGGGGCCGGGGCGGGCGCGGGGGCGGCCGGGGCCGGGGCGCCCGGCGCGGCCGGCTGGGCCTCCGGGGTCGACGGGGCGGTCACGGCCGCCGCCACCGGCGCGGGCTCGGCGGCTTGCGTCACGGCGGCGGCCGCCTTGGCCGGGGACGCCGTCTCGTCGGCCTTGGGCGGCGGGTAGAGGTACATGAAGAGGATGTAGGCCAAAAAGCACAGGGCGATGGCGCCAATCATTCGTTTTTCCATTTCGGCTCCAGGACGGATTGATCGGGCTCGACGGGGTCGTACCCGCCGGGGTGGAAGGGGTGGCACCGGCACAGCCGCTTGAGGCCCATCCACCCGCCCCTGAGCACGCCCTTCCGGCGGACCGCCTGCGCGAAGTACTCGGAGCAGGTGGGGTAAAACCGGCAGGACGGGGGGAGGATGGGCGAGATGCACTTCTGGTAGACGGCGACGAGGAAAAGGACGATGTGCTTCATGCTTTCCCGGGCGCCGTCAGCCGCGCCAGTGCCCGCCGGTACTCGGCCTCCAGTTCCGCCCGGGTGGCGGTCGCCGCCGACTTGCGCGCATTCAGGACGATATCCCAGCACTCGGTCCCGAGGGGCTTGTTCTTGCGGAAGATGTCCCGGAACAGCCGCTTGACCCGGTTCCGGACACAGGCCTTGCCGATGCGTTTCGAGACGGTCATGCCCAGGCGGTGGGAGGGTCGGGTCCCCTTCCGGTGATAGAGAACAAAAAAGGGAGTGTCGATGCGCGCTCCCTTCTGGTAAACCTCGTCGAATTCGCGGTGTTTCCGGACCCGGGCCCCCGGAGGGAAACCCTGGTCCGGATCGTACGCTTCCATCAGACCGTGGTCAGCAGTTTCCGGCCCTTCGCTCGGCGGCGCGCCAGCACCTTGCGACCGCCCCGGGTCGCCATGCGGGAACGAAACCCGTGGGTCTTGGCCCGTTTATGATTGTTCGGTTGAAAAGTGCGCTTCATGGTTCTCTCTCCTTACCGTTTTCAAAAGCGGAACTTTTACCAGAAGCACCCCGGGAATGTCAAGATAATTCAACACGCCCGAACCGGATAATCGAGTAGAAACCACCAACCACACGAACCACACGAAAAGAAATCCCCTGACAACTGTTCGCGTGGTTGGTGTGGTTCGTGGCTTAAACAGGCTGTTAGCGGTTTAATCCCTTCGAAGTTGGGTCGTTGGAAAAATGAGCAAGATTTGTGAGCTTCTTTTGGCTCCCGCCGCCTTCGGGGCGGGGGAAATCGACTTTCGGGCACGAGGTCCCCGGGGCGTCGCTCCGCTCTCCCCGGGCTGAAACGCTCCCGCGCATTCCGCGCGGGTCGTGGTTCTTTTCCGGGTATTTCGTGTATTCCGTGGTTCTTTTCCGCTTTATCCGGGCTGGGCTGTAAGGGTTCAAGCGTTCCATGCTCAGGTTCCCAACCCCTCGCCGTCCTTTGGGTCCCTTTGGTCGTTTGGGTCCTTTCGTCCCTTCCGCTCCTGCCGGAAGGGGTTGAGGTCGAACAGGCATGCTCCCAGAAGGAACAGAGGAACGATACTGAGCAGCACGAATCCCTCGAAATCCGCATACCCGGCGTCGAGCAGGACCAGCAGGACGGTCTCAGACAACTTGGCCAAAGAAAAAACCACCAGCAGGACTTTCCCCAGGGGCGGTTTCATTCCGAGGATCAGGACGCAGGCCAGAATCAGCAAGCCGGACAGGACCAAGTCGCATCCGAAGACATACCGGTAGTCAATTCCGGACCCGCACCAGGCGGGGAAGAAGAAAGGAACCAGTCCCAGCAGCAGCGCGAGGAGGGCGTAAACGGTCCCCGAGAAGGCGAGTATCCGGGTAAAGTATGGCAGGTCTTGTTGGCCTTTCTGCTTCATCGAAGGGTAACCGGCCTGTTTAAATAGGTTTCGGGTGGTCCCGGCGTTGGCTTGTCCGCGCCGGCTGAAGCCGGCGCCACTACGGGGTGTCCAGGCCGGCCAGGAAGCGGTTCACCGCGGCGAGGGTGTCCCGGGCCACGGCGTTCTGGAAGCCGGCCATCCCGTCGGCCGTCGGGGTTTCCTTTCGCCACGCCGCCAACTGTGCCTCCACCTTCCGGAAGGACTCCGCCTCGACCCGGAACAGCAGCGCGCGCACCCCGCCCCCGGGGTCGGACCAGCGGTCCCGCCGGATGTAGCGACGCAGGTCGCCCCGCTGGTCGGGGCAGAGCCACCGGCCGATGCGGGCAAAGGCCTCGTTGAGCGGGGCGTTCTTCCGGGAGGCCGCCGCCTGGGGCGGCACGGAGCCGGCCCCCACCCAGACCGGCACGGCGGCCCCGGTGGTGGGGAGGCCGAGGACGACCCAGGCCGTGGCCAGGACGGGGTCCTCCCCCGCTTTCACCCCGGCCGCCACGAAGACGCTGGACGTGTCCTGGCGGGCGATGCTGTCCCCCACGTAGGCGTACTCGGGGTCGCCGGATTTCGACTCGGTGTTGGGGTCGGAGCCGATGTGGGGGTTGGCGACGTCACGACAGACGTCGGAAAGGAGGGACCGCGGCGTCAGGTTCTTCGCGTCGGCCAGGTCCGTGATCAGTCGCAGGGCCCGCGCCTCCCGAAGGAAACCGGTCCCCTTGTCGGGTTTGCCGGAGTGGCTGTAATTCGACCGGACCAGGAAGCCCCGAGGGGCCTGGGCGGGGTCCGTGGCATCGTAGCGCTTGTACGTCCCGTTGCAGGTCTCGAAGAAGGCGGCGCCCCCGCGGGCGTCGATGACCCCGAAGTTGGCGGCCACGTCGCGGAGGCCGTCGTTGCCCCGCTCCAGCAGGGCCTGGAAGTCCTCGACGGTGGCGCAGCACTGGAGCGCCCGTTTCATGAACATCCCCTCGGCCTTGGTGTCTTCGTTGTCCCCGAGGTTGTAGGAGGCGGAGTTCATGACGGCGAAGCCCTTCTCGTTGAGCCCGGCCCAGATCTGCAAGCCGTCGGCGTCCCCGTGATTGACCACCCCCACGTAGGCGTAGCGGCCGTCGGCGCCGTAGAACAGCTCGTTGTGGAGGTCGTCGGCGTCCCGGTTCTTCCACAGGATCGGCCGACCGTCGGCGGTGGCGGCCCCCGAGATCACGGCGGTGGTGCAGGCGGGCGCCCAGGGTGCGACCAGGGCACAGAGAAAAACCGCGGCCAGGGTCGCCGAAAAGGCGTGTCGGGGGGAAAAGCGGTGCAACGGTCGGTCGGTTTCCATGCAGGACTCCTCGCGGCAGGGATCGGAACGCATCACTATACAGCGATCGCCCTGCTTTCGGCAAGGCCGTTGCGAGTGCCTTCCAGGGTTGCATCGGAGCCGCGACCGTCAGGGAGCGGTCAGAACGTTCCGGGTTTACGCTGACCGCTTGCTTATCCGAGCGGCTGACCGCTTGCTTACGCGCGCGGCTCCGACTCCGCGCGCGGCTCCGACGATGCGCGCGGCTCCGACGGCGCGCGCGGCCCGGACTCGCTTCCGCCCGGCCGCGTACGCGCCTTCCGCCCGGTTTGTGCGGTTCGTGGGGTTCGTGGTTCTTTTCCGGCTTGCACGGGTCGGGATCAGGGACGGTTCAGCTTGCTGTGGCGGCGGCTGTAGAGGAAGAAAATCGCGAAGCCGACGGCCAGCCAGGCGAAGAGCCGGTACCAGTTCTCCACGGGCAGGGAGAACATGAGCAGCAGGCAGAAGACGATCCCCAGGAGGGGCGTCAGCGGGTAGAGCGGGGCGCGGAACGGCCGCTCCGCGTCGGGCCGCCGCCGGCGCATGATGAGCACCGCCAGGCACACCATGACGAAGGCCAGCAGCGTGCCGATGTTGGTGAGTTCCGCCAGGATCCGCAACGGCAGGAGGGAGGCCATGAGGGCCACGCCGGCCCCCGTGAGGATGGTGGACTTCCACGGGGTCCGGAAGCGCTCGTGAACATCCCCAAAGAAGCGCTCCGAGACCATCCCGTCCCGGGCCATGGCCAGGAGCACCCGCGGCTGGGAGAGCATCATCACCAGGAGCACCGAGGTCAGGCCCGTCAGGGCGCCGATGTCGATGAGGCGCTGGGCCCAGGGCAGCCCCGCCTGGCGGAAGGCGTCCGCCACGGGGGCCTTGATGTCCAGCTGGTCGTAGCGGACCATCCCCGTCAGCACCGCCGCCACGGCGATGTACAGGACCGTGCAGATCAAAAGCGAGGCGATGATGCCGATGGGGACGTCCCGCTGCGGCCGCTTCGCCTCCTCGGCGTGGGTGGAGACGGAGTCGAAGCCGATGTAGGCGAAGAAGATCACCGCGGCCCCGGCCAGGATCCCCAGGGGGGCGCCGTCCCTGCCGGCGCTGCCCAGGACCGTGTGCCCGAAGAAGCTCACCCCCGTGTAGCCGTAAGGCGCGAACGGGGTCCAGTTGGCGGGGTTGACGAAGAAGGCGCCCACCAGGATCACGAAGAGAACCACCGCCAGCTTGACGGCCACCATGACGATGTTGAAGCGGGCGCTCTCCCGGATCCCCTTCACCAGGATCACGGTGATGACGAACACGATCAGGATCGCCGGCAGGTCCACGATCGCCCCGGTCGAAAAAAAGCCCCGGTCGGGGTCGTATTCGACGGGTGCCCTCGCGAACAGGGGGTGAACGTGGAACCCGAGGCTGCGGAGGAAATCCTGGATGTGCGACGACCAGCTGTTGGCCACCGTGGCCGAGGAGACCGAGTACTCCAGCACCAGGTCCCACCCGATGATCCAGGCGAACAGCTCCCCCATGGTGGCGTAGGCGTAGGTGTAGGCCGACCCCGCCACCGGCACCATGGAGGCGAACTCGGCGTAGCACAGCGCCGAGAACACGCACGCCAGGCCGGCGGCCACGAAGGAGAGCACCAGGCCGGGGCCGGCCTTGTCGTGGGCCGCCACCCCCGTCAGGGCGAAGATCCCGGCGCCGATGATGGCCCCCACGCCCAGGCTGGAAAGGCCCACGGGACCCAGGACCCGGCGAAGGCGGTTCTCGCCGTGGAGTTCCTCGAGGAGAGTTTCCAGGGATTTCTTTCGGAAAAGGCTCACGCGGTGCTCTCCTTGAAGGGGCGGATCGGAGCCGCGACCGAGTCGGAGCCGCGACCAAGTCGGAGCCGCGACCGAGTCGGAGCCGCGACCGTCAGGGAGCGGTCAGAACGTTCCGGGTTTACGCTGACCGCTTGCTTACGCGCGCGGCTCCGACTCCGCGCGCGGCTCCGACTCCGCGCGCGGGCCCTTGTGCCGCCGTCTTCCCGGCCCGGGCAGAGGTTTTGCATCCGGGCTAAAATCCCATCCGCCGAAGGCTGTCGAGAGACAGCGCCCGGTCGTCTGCCGTCTCCGACGACGGACCTCCCCCGGCCCGGAGGTCCAGGCAGCGGGCCACGTACTTCCCCAGGATGTCGAACTCCAGGTTCACCACGGTCCCCGGCCGGGTCCCCGACAGCGTGGTTTCCCCCAGCGTGTGGGGGATCAGGGCGAGGCGAACCCCGTCCCCCTCGACGGCGGCCACGGTCAGGCTGACCCCGTCCACGGCGATGGACCCCCGGTCCACGACGTACCGGGCGAAGCCGGGGGGAAAGGTGACGTGCACGACCCAGGACTCGGGCGAGCGCCGGATCTCGGCGAGGCGGCCGGTGCAGTCCACGTGGCCGGTCAGGAGGTGTCCGCCCAGGGGTTTGCCCAGGGTGAGGGCGGTTTCGAGGTTCACGGGGGAACCGGGCCGCAGGGCGCCCAGGTTGGTCCTGGACAGGGTTTCCGCGGACACGTCCGCCTCGAAGTGCCGCTCCTCGAGTCGGGAGGCGGTCAGGCAGACGCCGTTCACCGCCACGCTGTCGCCCCGGTTCAACCGGGGAACCAGGGTGGGGGCCTCGAGGGTCAGCGCGTGCGCCCCCGCCCGGCGGACCGTTCCCACCGCCTCCACGATCCCCGTGAACATCAGGGTTTCCCCGCCCGGCGTTTCCCGACGATCACCCGGGAAACGTGGTCCAGCATCCGGCCGAGGACGTCTTCCACCCCGAGACCCGAGGAGTCGATGGGGACGGCGTCCTCCGCCCGGCGGAGGGGGGAGTCGGAACGGTGCATGTCGCGGTGGTCACGCTCCCGGATCTCCCGGAGGATCTCGTCGTAATCGGCGTCGAGCCCCCGGCCCCGGTCCTCGGCCCACCGTCGCTGGGCGCGCTCCTCGACGGCAGCGTCCAGGTAGAATTTCACCTCGGCGTCGGGGAAGACGACGGTCCCGATGTCCCGCCCGTCCATGACGACGTCGGTGTCGGCACTCATCTCGCGCTGCAGTTTCACCATGGCCCGGCGCACGCCCGGGATCGCCGACACCCTGGAGGCGCCCTGGGAAACCCGGGGCGACCGGATGGCGTCGGTCACGTCCCACTTCTCCACGAAGAGCTTCTGCCGTTCGCCGCAGGGTTTGAACTCCATCCGGAGGTTCCCGGCCAGCGCTTCCAGGGCGGCGGGGTCGTCCAGGGAGACCCCGCTCTCCAGGGCGCACAGGGCCACGGCCCGGTACATGGCGCCGGTGTCGATGTAGACGTAACCCAAGCGCTGGGCCAGGAGCCGTCCGAGGGTGCTTTTGCCGGCCCCGCACGGGCCGTCGAGGGCAATCCGCATGTCACAGCCCTCCCGAGGAGAGGCCGGACATGACGTCGTGGAAGGCGGCCGCGAACCGCTCGTTCTCCTCGCGGACCCCCGCGGTCACCCGGATGGCGTTCGGGATGCCGAAGGACCGCAACGGGCGGACGATCACGCCCTGCTTCTCCATGAGCCCGGCCACCACCTTACCGTCCACGGGGAGGCTCACCATGACGAAATTCCCCACGCTCCGCTGGAAGGCGTACCCGTGCGACGCCAGGAAACCGTGCAGGAAGTCCAGCCCCTCGTGGTTGACCTTCCGGGACCGCTCCACGAACGCGTCGTCGTCCAGGGCCGCCGTGGCGGCGTCCTGGCCGAGGGCGTTGGCGTTGAAAGGCAGCTTGACCCGGTTGAGGATGTCCACCACCGAGGGGTCCCCGATCCCGTAGCCCACCCGGATTCCCGCCAAGCCGTAAATCTTGGAGAAGGAGTGCAGGACCAGGAGGTTGGGGTGGCGCGGGAGGAAGTCGAGGCCCCGGGGGTAGTCCGGCTCGGTGATGTACTCGTTGTAGGCCTCGTCCAGCACCACCAGGGCGTCGTCCGGCACGACGGCCAGAAACTTCGCCAGCGCGTCGCGGGAGAAGTAGGTCCCGGTGGGGTTGTTGGGGTTCGCCAGGAAAATGACCCGGGTCGCGGGCCCGATGCGCGCGGCCAGGGCGTCGAGGTCGTAGGCGAGACCCGCCATGGGGGCGCTGACGGTGGGGATCCCCAGGTACGCGCCGCAAAGGTAGTACAGGACGAAGCTCTTCTCCGAGGTCAGCACCTCGTCCCCGGGCTTGAGGAAGGCCCGCCCCACGTTGACGATGATCTCCGACGAGCCGTTGCCGAGACAGATCATGGCCGGCTCGACCCCGAACTTGTCGCTGATCCGCTTCTTCAGGTAGAACCCGCTGTCCTCGGGGTAGTAGTGCAGTTCCTCCACGTTGTGCTTGATGACCTCCACGGCCTTCGGGGAGGGCCCGAGGGGGTTCTCGTTGGAAGCCAGCTTGATGACGCACTCCAGGCCCTGCTCCCGCTGGACCTCGGCGATGGGCTTTCCGGGCTGGTAGGGCTGAATCCTCAGGATGTGCGACGGGACGTGGTCGATGATCATGGTTCCTCCCCGCGGGGTTGTGTTCGAAGGTGCAGGGTCCGCTCCCGGCCCCCGTCCGTCAGGGGGCGTCCGCGACGGTCCCCCGGCTGCCGGTGAAGGCCGCCAGTTCGCGCTGCAGGCTGCGGGCGGCCTCCTCGATCTGGTCCGTCACGTTCTTGAACTCCGCCGCGGAGTCCCGGGTCTGGAGAATGCCCTCCGCCAGCCGGTCCATGGCCTGGCTGATCTGCCCGGCGCTCTGGGACTGGATCTGCATCCCCTGGTTGACCACTTCGAAGCGGGGGACCAGGGAGCCGGTCTGGTCGATGACGCCGCCCAGGCGGTCGATGATGACGCCGATCTTGGCGGAGGCCTCGGTGGTCTGGCCCGTGAAGCGGCCCACCTCGGCGACGCCCTCGGTGACGGCCTCGTGCATCTCGGTGATCATCGCCTCGATGTCCATGGCGGCGACGGACGTCTGGTCGGCCAGGCGCCGGATCTCCCGGGCGACCACCGAGAACCCCCGCCCCGACTCGCCGGCCTTCTCGGCTTCGATGGCGGCGTTGAGGGAGAGGAGGTTCGTCCGGTTGGCCACCAGGGTGATGGCGGAGACGATGTCGGTGATGCCCGCCGTCCGCCGGCGGATGACGTCGAGCTTGGCGGAGATCTCCAGGGCGGCCGCCAGGAGCCGCTGCACGGTGCTGTCGATGTCGCGGAGGTCCTCGCGGCCGCTCCCCGTCAACCGGGAGGCCTCGGAGGACAGCGCCGTCACCTCGGTCATGGTCCCCGCGAGGTCCTGGGTGGTGGACGAAATCTGCCGGCTGGTGGTCGAGACCTCGGTGGTGGAAGCGGCCTGCTCCGCCACGGCGGCCTCGAGTTCCCGGGCGGATGCCGCAATGCGGGCGGCGGCGGCCGAAACCTGGGCCCCCGACCGGGCCGCCTGCGCCAGGAGGGAGTCGAGCCCCGTGATCATGGAGTGGAACGCCTGGAAGAGCCGGCACGCCTCGTCGCCGCCGGCGACCGCCCCGGGGCCGCCGCTCCGCGCCCCGCCGTGGGCCGCGAGGATTTCCCGGGCCTTGCCGAGGTCACCGGACGCGATGTGGGCCGCGATCCGCGTGACGGCCTCCAGCGGGCGCGTGATCCCCCGGGAGATCCGGAGCACGAACCAGACGGCGAGGGCGAGGGCAAGGAAGGAGAGCAGGAGCGCGGTCGCCCGCCGCCACCCGTGCACCGAGATCCGCGCCTCGAGCATGTTGTGCAGTTCGGCGCCCGCCGCGCGCCAGAAGCTCGTCCCCGACGCGATGGCGGCCCGGGCGGTTTCCCTCGCCCGCTGGGCCATGGCGGCGTCGGCGGACGGGTGGAGCAGGGCGGGGACGGAACTCACGAAGGACCGGGCCTTGATCTCGAAGTCCCCCAGCATGGTGAACAGCTCGCCCTGGAGCGTCACGGAAACGCCGTAGTAGTTCCGGTCTTCCCGGATGGCCCCCTCGAGGTCGGTCCGGATCCTCGGGAGGTCGGCCTCCTGGATCACCACGGCGGGGGCGAGCAGGGTCCGGGCCATCTCGGTGAGCACCCCGGCGCCGGTGCCCTGCCCCGGCAGACGTCCGTAGACGGTGTAGAGCCGGGCGATGAGGTTCGGCATGCCCAGGTGGACGGCGTCCATGAGGTAGCAGGTGTCGAGGTCGGGGTCCGTGAAGAGGTGGCTGACCCCGATGGCCCGTGTCGTCAGCTTTTCGAGGCTGCCGAGCAGTTGGCAGGACAGCCGCTCCACCTCGGCGAAGTTGCCCGCGAGCCGTGCCCGACGGATCGACGCCCACAGCCCTCGCACCGTGTCGGGCGAGAGGTAGCCCATGCCCGCTTTCTCCAGGTCGGGGGCGGTGATCTGGAGTTCCCCGCCATAACGGCCCCAGCCGGCGAAAAAGGCGGCCAAGGCCTTCTCCGTGTCTTGTTCGACCTGGTGCAGGGGCACTTCCGACGCGGCGTCGCCGGGACGGGCCATCCCGGCCAGCCGGAGGTTCTCGGAAACCAGCCCCAGCAGGTCGTAGGCATAGCGGCAGAACCGGTTCCCCACGATCTCGGACCGGGCCAGCTCGATGTTCCGGTTGTACGCGCCCACGACGAAGTAGAGCAGGACGGCGATGGGCAGGGAAAACGCCAGGGAACTCAGCAGCAGCTTCTGGGAGATCCGCAGGCGGTTCAGGAACCTTCCCGTCATGGGCACCTCACTCCCCGGAGGGTCGTTCGACGACCCGGAAGTGGGAGATCTCCGCGAGGAGTTCCTTCACCGCGTCGTCGAGATGCTCGGCGACGCGCTTGAACTCGGAGAGGGCCTGGCGGGTCTGTTCCGCGGTCAGTGACAGCTGGTCCATGGACTCGCTGATCTGTCGGGCGCTCTCGGACTGGGCATCCATCCCCCCGGTCACCGAAAGGAACCGCGGCTCCAGCGTCCGGACCTCGTCGATGATCCGCTCGAGCCGATGCCCGATGGCCCCCACCTCCGAGACCCCGCGGCGGACCTCGTCGGCGAACTTGTCCATCTCCATGACGCCCGACGAAACCGAGGACTGCATCTCCCGGACCATGTTCTCGATGTCCTGGGTGGCCGCCGCGGTCCGGTCCGCCAGCCGGCTGACCTCCCGGGCCACCACCGAGAACCCCCGGCCGTACTCCCCGGCCTTTTCCGCCTCGATGGCCGCGTTCAGGGAAAGGAGGGTCGTCTGGTCGGAGATCTTGTTGATGGCCGTCACCACGTTGGAGATCCGGTTGGCCCGGTCGTTGATGACCGACAGGCGGGTCGAGATGGCCTCGGTGGCCTTGACCAGCCGACCCATCGCCGCCCCCATCCGGGCGATCTCCCCCTGGCCCGTCTGGGCGAGCCCGGCGGTTTCCCTCACGGTCTCCGACACCTCCCCCACTGTCTGGACCAGTTCCTGGGACCGCTGGCTGATCTCCCGGCTGGACGCGGTCACCTGGCGGGTGGAAGCGGCCTGCTCGGCCACCGTGGCCTCCAGCTGCCTTGCCGAGGCGGCGATCTGGGTGGTCGAGGCCGTGGCGGCCATGCTGGCGGCCTGCACCTGCCCGATGAGCCCCGCCAGGTTGTCGGCCATGGCCCGGAAGGCGCCGGTCAGCTGGCTGATCTCGTCCCTGGAGCCCCTGGCCCCCCTCTCCCCCGGTGTCTCCGGCATCGCGGACAGGCCGTTTCGGGCTTCCAGGATGTCGCCCCGGGCCACGTGCTGGGCCAGGCCCGTGACGAGCCCGAGGGGGCGGGCGATCCGGTTGCCCAGCAGGATCGCCGTGCCGGCCGCCAGCACCAGGAGGACGAAGCCCGCCAGGGTCAGGTTCACCAGCAGGTTCGACAGGTGATCGTCGACGGCCAGACGGGCGATGAAGTAGTCGTCCTCGTACGTCCCCACCCCGATGACCCAGTCGAAGGGCTCGAAGTAGATGACGGCGGCGATCTTCGCCCGGGGCGCCTTGTCCTCGGGGTTCTCCCAGAGGTAGCGGAAGTGGCTGATCTCGCCCCGGGCGCTCTTCTCGGCCGTCTCCACCATCTCCCGGATCAGGAAGCGCCCGGAGGGGTCCCGGAAGTCGAGGAGGTTCTCCCCGTCCCGTTTCCGGTCCTTGGAGATGAGGTAGACGCCCCGGCGCTCCTTGCGCATGCCCAGCACGAACACGTAGCCGGTGCTGCCGACCCGGATCTCCCGGATGGTGCGGATGAGGAGGTCCATGGCTTCCGCCTTCATCCCCGTCCCGACCATCCCGATCACGCGCCCCTCCGCGTCCAGGAGGGGATCGTAGGCGGTGACGGAGGACTGGCCCCAGTAGTTGACCATGCCGCGGTAGGGCTGGGCGGCCAGGATGCTCTGGATCACCGGGTTGGGCTGGTTGTCCTTCTCGACGGCGGAGATGAACGTCCCGGTGGATCGCCGGTTGTCCTTGGCCTTGAGGTGGCTGGCGACCCGGAGCATGTCCCCGCGCTCGTTCATGCGCTGGAAGAGGGTGGTGTCCAGCCCCGTGAGGAGGAAAATCTCGTCCACCACCGGCGAGGGCGTCCCGAAATCGGTGTTCTGGCCCAGCCAGACGCCCCCGACCAGCATCCGGGGGAGCTCGACCCGCTCGGTCCTGCCGGTGTCCTGGTCCGCCGCCTCCCAGACCACCGTCTCCTTCGCCAGCGAGACGGCGCCGTGCTTGTCGAGGATGTGGTGGATGGCCCCCATCGACTGGGAGAGGTATCGCTGCGTCGTGTCCCGGGTGATGCCGCACATGGCGTAGACGTCCCGTGCGATCTGTTCGATGTTCTTCCGCGCGAGATCGTAAAGGTCGGCGTCGATCTTCTCCGACACCTTCCCCTTGCCCCAGGTCAGCAGGAGCTGGAGGCAGAGCACGGGGAGGATGGCGGAGGCCACCGCCAGGAGGATGATCTTGCGCCGAAGGGTGATGGTCAAGGGTCGTTCCTTTTGGTGATCCGAACGCGGTTCCGCTCGCCGTCGCGGGACCACTCCAGGGCATCCGTGACCCGGCGGGCGAGATAGACCCCCAGGCCGCCGATCGGCCGGTCCTCGACCGCCTGGTCCAGGTCGGGCTCGGGAATCTCGAGGATGTCGCAGGGCGGCCCCCAGTCGCAGATCTCCACCACGACCCCCTCGCCCCCGGGCGGGCGCCCGAGCCTCAGGAGGATGTCGCCGCCCGCATCCCGGTAAGCGTGGTGGATCACGTTGACCACGATCTCCTCGCACGCCAGCTGCAGGTGCCGGACGGCTTCCTCGCGCAGGCCCGCCGCCGATGCGCGCGCGTGCACCCAGTCCAGGATCA
Organism: Acidobacteriota bacterium; assembly: GCA_018001935.1. NCBI lineage: Bacteria > Pseudomonadati > Acidobacteriota > Acidobacteriota bacterium. The sequence continues at coordinate 24,003 of JAGNHB010000019.1, read as the reverse complement.
CGGGGAGACGGTCCATGGATGCCGGCACTTTCAGTTCATCGTCCACCTTCACCACCACGCTTCGCGAAGTCGTCACTCCTGGACGGGGAAGCTCATCTCCACGATGACGCCCGGTGCGTCGTCGCGGTTGCGGATCCCGCACGAACCCCGGGCCTCCCAGACGACGGAGGCCACCAGGGGAAGCCCGAGGCCCATCCCCTCCACCATGGCATTCCCGTATCTCTCCCCCTGGTAGTTGGGCACGAGCGCGCGGTTGAGCTGGGAGGGGGCGAGGTGGGAACCGTTGTCCCGCACCTGGATCGTGACCCAGTTGGGGACGGTGCTCGAGACGACGACGTCCACGTGCGGTTCGTTGTGGGGGTGGAACTTGTGGGAGTTCTCGAAGAGTTCGCGCAGGACCCACCCCAGGCCGCGGTCGGAGATGGAGAGGATCAGGGGCTTGAGGTCCTCGGGGATCTCCTCGACGCTCACGTCCACGTTCATCTCCTCGGCGACGGCCCGGACGGTCTCCGCGAGACCGCCGAGGGTCACTTTCTCCCCGAACCGGGACAGCGTGGGGACGCGGAGGAACTGAAGGATGTCGGAGACCTCCGAGTTCAGCTTCTCCGCGGCGTTGCGCGTGGACATGGCCAGTTGCTCGATCTCCTCCGGGGCGAGGTTGCGGCCCTCGTCGGCGAGGAGGCCGACGTTCCCCAGGAGGCTGCTGAGCGGCGTCTTGATCTTGAAGGAGATCCGGGAGTAGAAGGTCCACATCTCACGCTGGGAGGACATCTGGCTGCTCACGTTCTGCAGGCGGAACAGGCGCTCGCCGGGGACCGCCGACGAGCTGTCGAAGGGGGTCACCTCCAGCCAGAGGGCGGTGGACGTCTGGGAGGCCGGCCGGATCAGGAACAGGGGCGTTTCGGGGATGGGGACCCTGCCGTCGAGCACGCCCTTCCACGACGTCTCGGGCTGGAGGACGTGGTGGGCGCGGAGCCCCTCCTCGAAGTAGCCGAAACCGCCGATGGACAGGTCCTCCTTCAGGCCCAGGTACAGCCGTGCGGCGGGGTTCGCGTAGTTGATCACCCCCCGGTCCGTGACGGTCAGGTACCCGTCCCCGGACCGCTCGATGACCCACTCGAACTTGGCCCGCTCCAGGTGGAGACGGCGGTACCGGTTCAGGCGCGTGATGGTCCGGACGCGGGCCCGGAGTTCCGCCCCGTCGAAGGGCTTGGAGATGAAGTCGTCGGCGCCGGCCTCGATCCCCTCCAGGCGCGACTCCGAGTCGTCGAGGGCGGTGATCATGATGATGGGCACCTCACCCATCCGGCTGTCCTGGCGCACTTTCCGGCAAACCTCGAAGCCGTTCATGTCCGGCATCATCACGTCGAGAAGGATGAGGTCCGGCGTGACCCGGGCGGTCTCCTCGAGCGCCTCCCGGCCGTTGCAGGCGAAGAAGAGGTCGTACAGGGGGGAGAAGAGGAGTTCCTCGAGGGTCTCCCTCCCCGCGCGGGTATCGTCCACGATCAGGATCTTGCTTTTGAGCATGGGTCTCTCCCTACTGGAATCATGGCAAACTCGCGCGTCCGCCCCCGGCCGGCGCCGCCGGGCCCGGGGGCGGCGGACGCGCTCAGGAACGGCCGCCTTCCCGCTGCTGGGCGTACCCTTCGATGATACGGAGCAGGTCTCTCAATTTGACGGGCTTGCTCAGGTACTGGTTGACCCCGGCCTTCAGGCAGCGCTCCCGGTCCCCCGTCATCGCCAGGGACGTCACGGCGATGATGGGGATGTCCGAGGTCGTGGGGCTCTTCCGGAGGCGCCGCGTGGTCTCGAGCCCGTCGAGAACGGGAAGGTGGACATCCATCAGGATGAGGTCCGGTTTGTCCTCGGTCGCCGCCTTGATGATCTCGAGCCCGTTCCGGGCCAGGACGACCTTGCACCCCTTGTCGGACAGGTAATCCGCCAGGGTCTGGATGTTGGCTTCGTTGTCCTCGCCCAGCACGATGGAGACCGGTCGGGCGAGGGCCTTGAGGTCGATGGTCTTCAGTTCCTCCGGAATGGACGTGAGCGTGTCCTCCGCGTAATCCGGGAGCGACGGCTCCGGCCGGGGTTCGGGGGCGGGCGCTTCGGCGGGCCTCGTCTCCCGCGCCCCGGGGGATTCGTCCACCGCGCTCTGGGTCTTCGCCTTCTGCCAGGGCAGGGCCACCCGGAAGCGGCTCCCCTTCCCCACGTCGCTCTCCACCTCGACCGTCCCGCCGTGGATTTCCACCAGGCTGGCGACCAGCGCCAGCCCGAGCCCCGTCCCCTCGTAGCGGCGGGAGAGGCTGCTGTCCACCTGGACGAAGGGCTTGAAGAGGTCCCCCAGGTGCTCCCGCGGGATGCCGATCCCGGTGTCCCACACCGTCAGGACGACCCGGTCGCGGTTTTCGTTGAGGCTGACGTTCAGCCCGATGGAGCCCCCCTCCGGGGTGAACTTCACGGCGTTGGTGAGGAGGTTGACGAGGATCTGCTTCAGCCGGCGGTCGTCCGCGGTGATGGTCATGACCTGGCCGTCCATCTCGAAGTCCACGGAGATGTGCTTCTTGGCGGCTGCCTGCCGGATGATCCGCAGGCTCGCCTGGCAGACCGCCTCCGTCAGGATGGGCTGCGGGTTGAATTCCATTTTCCCGGCCTCGATCTTGGAGAGGTCCAGGATGTCGTTGATGAGCGAGAGGAGGTGCCGCCCGCTCTCCTCGATGGTGCGCAGCGAGTGGAGCTGCCGCTCGTTGAGGGGGCCCCGCGTCTGCTCCTGGAGGGCCTCCGCCAGGCCGAGGATGGCGTTGAGGGGCGTCCGCAGCTCGTGGCTCATGTTGGCGAGGAACTGGTCCTTCATCCGGGAGGCGCGGGCCAGCTCCACGTTGGCGGTGCTGAGTTCCGCGGTCCGTTCCGCGACGCGGCGGGCAAGGAGGGCCCGCTCCTCCCGCAGGGCTTCCACGGCCTTCTCGCGCTCGAGGGCGTTGATGAAGATGTCCCCGGCCATCCGGAGGAAGGCGATGTCCTCGGCCATCCAGTCCCGCCGCTCGGAGGAGAACTCGAACGTCAGGATCCCGACGCACCGCTCCTGGTAGATCATGGGGACGGCGATCAGGGACTCCGTCTCCTCGTCGGGGAAACCCTGGTCGCCGAGCACGGCCTCCTCGGGAAGGTCGTTCATCGTCCGCAGGAAGATGTGGTTTTCCATTCGCAGACCGTCCAGCCACCAGGCGGCCTCCTCCGCCGAGAACTCGACGGGGTCCCCGGGATCCTGCCGGCCGGCCGACCAGCAGTGGGTCCGCATCAGGCTGTTGCCGTCCGGGGAGGACTGGAAGATCTGGCAGATGTGCGCGCGGGTGAACTGGCCCAGGATCTCGAGGGACCGGTTGATCTCCATGTCCATGTAGTCCAGGGTCAGGTTCATGAAGCGGCTGGAAATCCCGATCACCAGGCGCTCCATCTCCATCCGGTGCTTGAGGGCGGCCTCCACCCGCTTGCGTTCCGTGATGTCCTCGAAGATGTGCAGCCGGCCGAAGTAGTTGAAGCGCTCGTCCCGGATCTGCCCCGAGAAGTGCCGAAGGGTCCTCCCGTCGGTGGTGAGAAACTCCTCGTCCACCACGGTGCGGTTGTTCTCGCTCTGGAGCGGCTCCCAGGATTTCCGGAACCCGTCCGCCTCGACGAGGGCGGGGAAGCAGAGCTCCATGACCTCCCGGTTGGCGACCTCGCTCCGCTTCATCTGGCCGGTCATGTGCTCGATCTTCCAGATGTCCACGAAGCGACGGTTGAAGTAGAGGATGGCGTCGGTCCGGTTGTCGACGACGTAGAACGCCAGAGGGGAGGCGGAGGTCATGGCCCGGAGGAGGGCTTCCTTCCAGCGGATCTCCTCCTCGACGCGCCGGCGCTCCGTGATGTCGCGGGCGACCCCCAGCAGCGCGGTCTCACCCTGGTACTCCACCGTCCGGAGGTGGATCTCCACCGGGAAGACCGACCCGTCCTTCCGCAGGAAGTTCGACTCGAAGATGGCCCGCCCCGACTTCACCGTGGCGTCCATCATCTCCTGGAAGGCCCCTTCGCTCTCGGAGGGGATGAAGTTCGAGACGGTCATGCCCAGCAGGTCGTGACGCTGGTGACGGAGCTGGTCCACGGCGGTCCGGTTGACGTTCCGCAGGCGCCCCTCGGGGTCGAGGATCAGCACCGCGTCGTTGATGCCGTCGAAGAGGTCCCGGTAACTCTCCTCGGACCGTTTCAGGCGGTCGAACAGCAGCGCGACCTCCATGGTGGCGGCGGCGGGGGACGCCAGCGCCACGAGCATCTTCAGGTCCTCGGCCGAGTAGCTGTAGGGAACGCGGCTGAAAGCGATGATGCAGCCGAACACGCGGTCCTTGATCTTCAGCGGCGCCAGCATGAGCGAGCTGACGAGGCCCCGGAACGCCTCGAGCCGGGAGTCGGCGCCGATCTCGTTGACGATCTCCGCCTTCTCCCAGACCAGGTTCGCCAGCGAGGCCAACCGGTCATCCCGGGAGAGGGCGTCTTCCTGGCCGGAGGGGAGGAAACGCTCCACCACCCCGGACGCCTCGTCCCGAATGGTCACGAAGACCACGTCCGCGAAGATGAGGTGGCGGGACTCCTCGATGACCAGCTTGGCGACTTCCCGGGGGTCGAGGCAGGTGCCGACCTTCTCCGAGAAGTCGTAGAGCATGGTGACTTCCTTGTACTTCTCGAGGACGTGCTGGGCGATGGACTTGGCCTGGGCGTCCACTTCCAGGATGTAGTTCAGGAGCGAGGCCAGGTGCACGGCGTCGCCGTCGCCCTGGATGTGCCCGATGGCCTCCCCGTTGTAGGTCAGCGGAAAGCGCTCTCCCGCCCCCGGCTCCTTCCCCAGGATGGAACTCCCGTCCGGGTCGAAAATGGTGACGGGCTCACCCGAGCGCTCGATGAAGGTCCGCAGAACGGGATGGACCTCCTTCCGCGTGACCATTTTTTTCAAGAGACTTTTTTTCATGAGTTGGCCGGTTCCTGAAAGTGTTTGCTACATCATACCCTAACGTCTCCGAGCGGTCAACTGTTTGATTGAAAAATGTCCTCCACGAAAATATCCCACCGGAACGCCTCGTTCGGCGGATCCTGCATCCAACCTTTCGCCCCCCGCCGACGGGGCGCCGCCCCCCGGCCGGCCGGCGCCGTTGAACCGGCCCCGGTTCCGTGATACACTGGAGTCGCCCGGGGGGGCAAGAGGAGGAAACCATGCCGCGACACGTCATCCGCACCGCCGCGCTCCTGCTGCTGGGCGCCCTGTCCGGGGCCGGGTCCCTCCGGGCGTCCGGCGACTTCAAGTGCACCTTCCCCGACGTGGAGAACATCGGGAAACGCGAGATCAACGGGAGGATCTACCTGATCTTTCCCAACTTCATCTCCTTTGACAAGGAGATCCAGCTCGGGGCCGAGATCGCCGCGCAGATGGACCAGAGCATCAAGTTCATCAAGGACCCGGAGATCCAGGAGTACCTCGAATCCCTGGTCAAGACCCTCGTACGGCACAGCGACGCCAAGGTGCCCTTCCGGGTCCGGCTGGTGGACAGCGACGAGGTGAACGCCTTCGCCCTCCCCGGCGGGTTCCTCTACGTCAACAAGGGCCTCATCCAGTCCACCCAGACCGAGGACGAGCTGGTGGGGGTCCTCTGCCACGAGATCGCCCACGTGGCGGCGCGCCACGCCACCGAGATGATGTCCAAGATGCAGATCCTCAACTACGCCTCCATCCCGACGATCTTCATCGGGGGGGCCGCGGGCATGATCATTCAAAACAGCCTCGGGCTGGCGCTCGACCTCAAGCTGCTCGGGGTCTCCCGCGGGTCGGAGAAGGAGGCGGACGTCCTGGGCGCCCAGTACGCCTGGAACGCCGGCTACGACCCCGAGGGGTTCGTCACCTTCTTCGAGAAGATGCTGGCCCAGGAGAAGAAACAACCCGGCAAGCTGGCCTCCTGGTTCCGGACCCACCCCACGACGCCGGACCGCCTGACCCTGATCCGGCAGATCATCGCGAAGTGCCTGCCCGCCAAGGAGCGCTACGTCACCACCTCCTCCGTCTACGACACGGCCAAGAACCGGCTGAACCTCTTTGACAACGTCGCCCTCTCCGACAAGAAGGCGAAGAAGGGGCCCGGGAAGGACGGCAACAAACCGACCCTCAAGCGCCGGACCGACACCGAGACGGAGGACGACACCCAGCAGGAACGGCAGGACAAACAGGAGAAAGAGGAAAAGTCATCGAAGAAGGGCAAGGAGAAGGAAGAGGACAAGCCCGTCCTCAAACGCTCGGACGACTGAAAAAATCAGCCTTCCCCGTTCGTGTGGTTCGTGTGGTTCGTGGTTAATTCCCGGAGGTTGAACCCCGGAATCAGGCCAGCGCCTTCTCGACCGTCTCCACCACCGTGAACACGCGGTCGAGCTTGGAACTCTTCAGCACCTTGCCCAGTTGGGGCGGGACGGCGGCCAGGACGAGACTTTTGCCTTTCTTCTTGGATTCCAGGTAGAGCCGGACAATCTCCCCGAGACCCGAGCTGTCCATGTAATCCACGCCGGAGAGGTCGACGACGACCTTCGGGCGCTCGGTTTTCAGGGCCTCCTGGATGTCCGCCTGGAGCTCGGGGAGCTTCCCCCCCAGGCAAATCCGCCCCGAGGGCTTCAGCAGGAGACAGGATTTTTCGGCGAGGTCTTGGATCATCGCGTTTCCTCCACGGCAAGAGTTATTCTACGCAACGGCAGGGGGGAATGCATCAAAAAAAAATCCCGGGCATCATCTCCCCCCGCCCGCGCCCCCGTCACCCGACCGGGATCCGCAAAATTCCCGGTTCTTCGCTCTTGATGCGCCCCCGTTCTTCTGGTATAAGACCCCTTCTAACCTTCCACCAGGAGACATGATCCCTATGTCCCAAGCATGCAACACGGAAGCCCCGGGCGTCACCTTCGACCTGGAACCGCTGCGGGCCATCCTGGCCAAGTACGGCCGCGAGAAGGGCACCCTGATCCCGATCCTCCAGGAAACCCAGGACACCTACGGCTACCTGCCCGCCTTCGCCATGGAGCAGGTCGCCGAGGCGACCCGCACGCCCCTGGCGCAGATCTACGGCGTGGCCACCTTCTACGCCCAGTTCCGGCTGACACCGGTCGGAAAGAACCTCGTCCGGGTCTGCCACGGGACGGCCTGCCACGTGGCAGGCGCCGAGCGCATCACCGACACGCTGCGGAACCTCCTCGGCATCGAGCCGGGGCAGACCACGGCCGACGGGGTCTTCACCCTGGAGACGGTGGCGTGCCTGGGTTGCTGCTCGCTGGCCCCCGTGATCATGATCGGGGACGAGACCTTCGGGCGCCTGGACGACAAGGCCGTCCGCAAAATCATCGCCACGTACCGGGCCCAGGACGGCAAGACCGCCGAAGCCCGCGAGTCCTGAGGGAGGTGCACCGTGACATCCGAGACCATCGCAACCCGGACTGAACGCCCCAAGCTCGTGGTGGGGCTGGGGACCTGCGGGATCGCCGCCGGCGGCCGGAAGGTCTACGACCGGCTCAGGGACGAGGTCAGCCGGCGCGCCCTGGACGTGGAGATCGACGAAACCGGCTGCGTGGGCATGTGCTTCCGCGAAGTGCTCCTGGAAGTCCGTGAACCGGGCGGGGGGACCTTCCTGTACGGCGACGTGACCCCCGACCGGGTGAACCGCATCCTCGACGAGCACGTCCAGGACGGCCGGGTCGTCTCCGAGTGGCTGGTGCGGAGCGACCGCGGCGCCTGCGCCGACGACGCCTTCTTCGCCAAGCAGAAGCGCATCGTGCTCCGGAACTGCGGCATCATCAACCCGGACTCCATCGAGGAGTACCTGGCCAACGAGGGTTACCAGGGGTTCGAGAAGGCCCTCAAGTCCATGACGCCCGAACAGGTGATCGAGGAGATCATCCAGTCGGGCCTGCGGGGGCGCGGGGGCGCCGGTTTCCCCACGGGGCTCAAGTGGCGGTTCGCCAGCCAGAGCCGGGCCGCGGACAAGTACGTGGTCTGCAACGGCGACGAGGGCGACCCCGGGGCGTTCATGGACCGGAGCGTCCTGGAGGGCGACCCCCACAGTGTCCTGGAGGGCATGCTCATCGCGGGATACGCCCAGGGGGCCAACCACGGCTACATCTACGTCCGCGCCGAGTACCCCCTGGCGGTCCGGCGCCTCAAACGGGCCATCCGGCAGGCGGAGGAACGGGGCTTCCTCGGCCGGGGCATCCTGGGGACGAATTTCAACTTCGAGATCCGGATCAAGGAAGGCGCCGGCGCCTTCGTCTGCGGCGAGGAGACCGCCCTGATCGCCTCCATCGAGGGCCAGCGCGGCATGCCGCGGCTGCGCCCCCCCTTCCCCACCACCGCCGGGCTCTTCGGCTGCCCCACCGCCATCAACAACGTGGAGACCTTCGGCAACATTTCGTGGATCATCCTCAAGGGGGCCGACGCCTTCGCACAGATGGGGGTCGGCCGGAGCCGGGGCACCAAGGTGTTCGCCCTGGCGGGGAAGATCGTCCGGGGCGGGCTCATCGAGGTCCCCATGGGGCTTTCCCTGCGGGAGGTCATCTACGAGGTGGGGGGCGGCATCAAGGAAGGCCGCGCCTTCAAGGCCGTCCAGATGGGCGGGCCGTCCGGGGGCTGCATCCCGGCCCACCTCATCGACACGCCCGTGGACTACGAGTCGGTGACCAAGACCGGCGCCATCATGGGCTCGGGCGGCATGGTGGTCATGGACGAGCGGACCTGCATGGTGGACGTGGCCCGTTTCTTCCTGAATTTCACCCAGAAGGAATCCTGCGGCAAGTGCACCTTCTGCCGCATCGGCACCAAGCGGATGCTGGAGATCCTGGAGCGCATCTGCCGCGGCGAGGGAAAGGAGGAGGACATCCCCACCCTGGTGGACCTGTCCGAGAAGATCCGCAAGGGCTCGCTCTGCGGCCTGGGCCAGACGGCCCCCAACCCGGTCCTCACCACCATCCAGTATTTCCGCCACGAGTACGAGGCCCACATCCGGGACCGCAAGTGCCCCGCCCACTCGTGCAAGCGCCTTCTGACCTACACCATCGTCCCCGAAAAGTGCACGGGCTGCACGGCCTGCGCCCGGGCCTGCCCCGTCAAGGCCATCTCCGGGGAACGCAAGCAGGTTCATGCCCTCGACCAGGGCCTGTGCATCAAGTGCGGCGAGTGCTTCAACCGTTGCAACTTCGGCGCCATCGACGTCGATTGAGCGGCCGCCCGGAACACCCGTCGCCCCGTCGTCACGGACACCCCGCAGGAAGGAGACAAAGGAGACAGCCATGGCCGAAGTGAAGATACAGATCGACGGTCAGACCGTCATTGCCGAGAGCGGACAGACCATCCTCGAGGTCGCCCGCTCGCTCGGGAAACAGATCCCGACCCTCTGCCACGACCCGCGACTCGCCCCGTTCAGCTCGTGTTTCGTCTGCCTCGTGGAGGTGGACGGCGCCCGGGGGTTCGTCCCCAGCTGCGCCACGAAGATCGCCCCCGGGATGGTGGTCCGCACCGACACCCCCGAGGTCCGGGCCGCGCGAAAAACGGCCCTGGAACTGATCGTCTCCAACCACTTCGCGGACTGCCTGGGCCCCTGCACCCTCACCTGCCCCGCCGGCGTGGACATCCAGGGTTACATCGCCCTGCTCGCCATGGGCCGTTACCGGGAGGCGGTAGCCCTGATCAAGGAGACCAACCCCCTCCCGTCCATCTGCGGGCGGGTCTGCACCCGGCCCTGCGAGTCGAAATGCCGCCGGAACCTGACGGGCGACCCCGTCGGCATCGACTACCTCAAGCGCTACGCCGCGGACCTGGACCGGGAGTGCGGCCACCCCTTCACCCCCCTGCTGAAACCGCCCACCGGCCACCGCGTCGCCGTGGTGGGCGCGGGACCCGCGGGGCTCACCGCCGCCTACTACCTCGCCCTGGAAGGCCACGAGGTCAGGATCTTCGAGGCCCGCGAGAAAGCCGGCGGCTGGCTGATGTACGGCATTCCCGAGTACCGGCTCCCCGAGGAGGTCATGGACTACGAGGCCGAGTCCATCTTCAAGCTCGGGGTCGAGATCGAAACCAATGCCGCCCTGGGGCGGGACTTCTCCGTCGACGACCTGTTCGACCGCGGCTACGAGGCGGTCTTCCTCGGCATCGGGGCCCAGAAATCCACCCTGATGCGGATCCCGGGGGAAAACGCCCCCAACGTCATCTCCGGCATCGACTTCCTGGAGAAGGTCAACGGCGGTGAACTCACCGAACTCAAGGGCCGCGCCATCGTGGTGGGCGGCGGGAACACCGCCGTGGACGCCGCCCGGACGGCCCTGCGCCTCGGCGCCGACTCGGTGACGGTCGTCTACCGGCGTTCCCGGGCAGAGATGCCCGCCCACCACCAGGAGATCGCGGACATGGAGCAGGAGGGGGTCAAGCTCGAACTGCTCACCAACCCCCTGCGCTACAACCTGGGCGAGGACGGCAAGGTGAAGAGCATCACCTGTGTCCGGATGACCCTGGGCGAACCCGATGCCAGCGGGCGCCGGCGGCCCGTGCCCCTCGAGGGCTCCGACTTCGAGATCGAAGCCGAGTGGATCTTCAGCGCCATCGGCCAGCAGGCGGACAACGCCCCCTTCAACAGCTCGCGCTGCGCCTTCGACCTCAAGATGACCAAGTGGGGCACCCTGGACGTCACCCCCGAGACCATGGGCACGTCCGTGTCCCGGCTCTACGCCGGCGGCGACATGGTGACGGGCGCCGCCACGGCCATCGAGGCCATCGCCGCCGGGAAGAAGGCGGCCATGGCCATCCACCGCCGCCTCTCGGGGGAAACGATCCTCCGGCTGGTCAAACCGTTCATCAGCCGGAAGGACAACCTGCGCCCCACCCTCAAGCCCGAGGACCTCCCGGCGGCCCCGGACACCGCCCGGCAGCACATCCCGGCGCTGGAGGTCGAGGACCGCATCCGGAGCTTCGTGGAGGTGGAGCTGGGCTATTCGGCCGAGCAGGCCTCCGAGGAAGTGAAGCGCTGCCTCGAGTGCGGCTGCACGGCCTTCTTCGAGTGCGACCTCCAGCAGTGGTGCAGCGAGTACGACGTGAACCCGGTGGCCTTCAGTGGGGACTTCCACGAGGAGAAACCCGTGGAGGACCACCCGTTCCTGCGGTTCGACCTGAACAAGTGCATCCTCTGCGGCCGCTGCGTGCGGCTCTGCGACGAGGTGGTGGGGGCGGCCGCCCTCGGCTTCGTCCGGCGCGGTTTCGACGCGAGGATCCGCCCGGCCCTGGAGAAACCCCTCGTGGAGACCACCTGCATCGCCTGCGGGCAGTGCGCGGAGACCTGCCCCACCGGCGCCATCACCGTCAAGCCCGACTCCCCCAAGCCGGGCCCGTTCAGGATGCAGGGCTCGCCGTCCGTCTGCGGTTTCTGCAGCGTGGGGTGCGGCGTCGTCCTGGAAACCGTCGGTGAGCGCGTGGTCCGGGTGACCTCCAACCCCGACTCCCCGGTGACGCCGGGAGGCAACCTTTGCAAGAACGGCCGGTTCGGGTTCCAGGTCCTCAACTCCGAGCATCGGCTGGTCAGCCCCCTCGTCCGGAAGGCCGGGGTCCTGGCGGAGACGTCGTGGGACGAGGCCTTCGAAACGGTGGCGGGCCTGGCCCGCCCGGTCCTGGAGAATTTCGGCCCCGAGGCCTTCGGCGTCCTGGCCGGCGGGCGTCTCACCTGCGAAGAGGCCTACCTCGCCCAGAAATTCGCCCGCACGGCCCTGAAGACCCCCAACGTCTACTGCCTGTCCATGGCCTCGAAACCGGCCCTCAAGGCCTTCTACCACGACCTGCCCGGCCCGGTGCACAGCCGGATCGCCACGGCGGACCTCGTCCTGGTGCTCGGGGTCGACACGCTCGACAACTACCCCGTCATGGAGTTCAAGATCCACGAGGCGGCCCGGGGAGGCAAGTCGAACGTGTACCTCCTCAACGAGAACGGCGGCTTCACCGGCCGCGTGGCCCAGCGCTGGATTCCCCTGGAGAAGCGCAACCTCGGCGCCTTCACCCGGGCCCTGCTCGCCGAGGCCCTCTCCCGCTTCGCCCCGCACGGGAACGTGGTGGGGTTGTCCGACCTGCGGCACCACCTCGACGGGGTGCAGGGAATGGACACCCTCCGCAAGCTGGGGCTCACCACGGCCGACGTCAACACCCTTCTGGACAAGCTCTTCACCGGCCGCCCCGCCATCGTCTTCGACCTGGAGACGGCGGGCGAGGAGGCCGCCCTGTACCTCTACGACCTCTGCATCCTCATGGAGAACCGCGGGCGTCACCCCCTGGTCTACGCCATGGCGGGCCAGACCAACAGCCGCGGCGTCCTGGAGATGGGCTGCCACCCCGACTGGCTCCCCGGCTGGCGCCCGGCGGGAGACCCGGCGGCCCGGAACCTTCTCTCCGCGGTCTGGGGAACCGGTCTGCCGGAGTCTGCGGGATTGTCCTCCCCGGCTTTCGCCGACGCGATCCGGACCGGCAAGGTCCGCGGTCTCTTCGCTTTCGCCGAGGACATCCTCGGCTGCCCCGAAACGGGACCGGCCCTGGCCGACGCCTTTCGCCACCTGAAGTGCGTGGTGTCGGTCGACCTGTTCCGGACGGAGACCTCCGAGCACGCCCACGTCATCCTGCCCATGGCGGCCTTCACCGAGAACGAGGGGACCGTCATGAACATGAAGGGCCGCTTCCAGCGCGTCCGCGCCGCGGTCCCGAACCGGACCGGGATGCCCACCCTCGAGGTCATCGGCGGCCTGGGGCTCGCGTTGGGCGCCGACGTGTACGCCGGCCGGCTCGAAGCTCTGTGGAAGGAGATGGGTTCCGTCATGCCGCGGGTCCCCCGCGGGGGGTTCGGCGCCCTGGACATCCGGGGGGCCTTTCCGCCCGAGGGGAAGACCGCCCACCTTCCCTTCCTGCTGCCCTCGCCGCGGGCGCGGGAGACGGGGTTGCGCAACTACGTCCACGTCGATGCACTCTTCCGGCACTGGAACGCCCGGCTGGCCGAGTTGGGCCTGGCACCCGAAAAGTGACCGCCCGGCGAGACCCGGCATGAAGCGTGCCCTGGTCCTGTGCCTCCTGCCCTTGCTGTTCACCCTGTCGGGCTGCCAGCGCGGGGCGTCGCCGCCCCCGGGACGGCCCGTCGAGGCGGGCGCCGTTTCGGGCGCCCCTTCGCCGACGCCCCCGGCGGCAGCCCTCACCGGGAAGCCGTCGGCCGCGGGCCCCGGGTCGGTCACGGCGCCCCCCTCGCCTTCAGCGGCGCCAACCCCGGCAAACGGGAAGGACGGGGCGTTCGCGCTATCGGCCCCCGTGGTCCGGCTCGTGAACCCTGGCCGGGAGCCCCGCCGGGAATTGGCCTACCGCTATTCCCTCAAACCGTTCGAGACCGGCTTCGAGGTGCGGGCGGGAATCGCGATGGAGATCGGGGCGGCCCCGATCCCCCCGATCCGGGTCCCCGCCCTCGCCCTGACGGCGAGCGTGACCCCGAAATCCGTCTCCCCGTCCGGCGACCTCCGCTTTGCCTTCCGGCTCGGCGACATCCGGATGCTCCCGACCCCGGACGCCAACGCCCAGGTGGCGGCCCTCCTGGGACAGGCCCTGAAGGACCCGGCCGCGGGAAAATTCGGGGGGACCGCCGTGATCAGCCGTAAAGGCCTCATCCGGGACATGACGATCGATACGGCCGTCGCCGACCCCCGGCTCCAGCCCGTGTGGGACCAACTCCGGAACCCGGTGGGGGGGGTCGTGCTCCCCGACGGGCCGGTGGGCCCCGGGGCCGTCTGGGAGTCCGTGCAGACCCTCACGGCCCAGGGGGCCAGGTTCCGCCAGGTGACCCGCTTCACGCTGGAGTCGAGGCAGGGCGACCGGTTCCGGGTGAAAACCGTCTTCCTGCAGACCCTCGTCGAGCCGGGCGCCGCTGTTTCCTCCGCCCCCGGTTTTCCACCGTCCCGGATCAACGCGTTTGACGTGTCGCTGTCCGGGGTCCTGGAGTGGGACGTCTCGTGCCCTTTCCCGGTTTCCGGCTCCGCCGCCGGCAAGGGCGCTCTCCGGGTCGATCTCGGAACGGGGGGAAACCCGCAGCCCATGTCCCTCGCCTTTGACCTGGACCTCCGGCTGAAGCCGCCGAAAACGCCATGAGCCCGCACCACTCCCCCCGTCAACCCGGCGACCGCGAACGACGGCACTTCTTCGACCGGCATGCGGAAAGGTGGGACGAGCAGGCCCACGCCGGGAACGAACCCGAACGTTTGCACGAACTGCTCCCGGAAACCGGCATCCCCTCGGCCCGGCGCGTCCTGGACGTGGGGTGCGGGACGGGGCGGATCATCCCGGTCCTCCTCGCCCACCTGCCGCCGGGAGGGGTCGTGATCGGCCTCGACTACGCGGAGGAGATGCTGCGACACGGGGCGGTGTTCCGCGGGCCAATCGCGCGCGACCCGCACGCCGCAATGCCCTTCGCCGGTTCGCCCCCGGCCCCCGGCCCGGGCCCCGGGGTGCCCCCCGTGTTCGCCGTGGCGGGGGACGCCGCATTCCCCCCGCTTCTCCCCGCCTCGCTGGACGCCGTCTTCTGTTACAACGTCTTCCCGCACTTCCACGACAAGGCGGCCACCCTGCGCGCCCTCGCGGCCCTGCTCCGTCCGGGCGGCAGCCTGACGGTGTGCCACCTGGAGGGGCGGGAGTCCCTCAATCGTTTCCACGCCGGGGTCGGCGACGCCGTCAGCCACGACATGATCCCGCCGGACGAGGTCGTCCGGGACATGGCGGGATCGGCCGGACTGGCGATCCGCACCTGGCGCCAGGCGGAAGACCTCTACTTCCTCGTCTGCGTGATCAGTCCCGACTGAGTTTACCGAGGATCATCGAGGTCACGCGGTCGACCAACTCCTGTTCTGAAAGGTTCGTGGGTTGTGAAGAGAACGCCGGCCGCGGCGACGCCGGGCAGGCGCCGGCCACCGGGTTCCCGGTCGGGAGCGGGCCCGCCTCCCCCCCGGCCCCCGCCGGCGGGTTCGCGCCCCCGGCGGCCCGGCAGGCGGGCACCGCGCCGGGAAGACCATAGGTGGCGCGGATGGCCATCAGCTTCTCCACCTGCTCGGGCTTGAGCACGTTCACGTGGCCGAGGCCGCGGGCCAGGATGTGGATGTGGGCGAAGTGCTCGATGGACTCCATCCGGTAGTAGGCGTCGAAGACGTCCTTCCCCAGGGTCAGGGCCCCGTGGTTCTGCAGCAGGAAGGCGTTGTGGTCACGGACGTAGGGGAGAAGCGAGTCGGGGACCTCGGCGGTGCTGGGCGTCCCGTACTCCGCGAGGGGAACGGCCCCCAGGGTGACCACGATCTCGGGCAGGACGCAGTCCGACAGGGGGAGGCCGGCCACGGCGTGGGCGGTGCAGGCGGGCGGGTGGGCGTGGAAAACGGCGCCCACGTCCGGGCGTTGCTCGTACACCAGGAGGTGCATCCTCAACTCGGTGGACGGCCGCATCTTCCCTTCCAGGACGTTGCCGTGACGATCGACCCGGATGATCATGTCCGCGGTCAGGAAGCCTTTGCTCTGGCCGGAGGCGGTGGTCAGAAACGCGTTGTCGCCGACCCGGGCACTGATGTTGCCGTCGTTGGCGGCCACCCAACCGCGGAGCCAGCAGCGCCTCCCGGTCTCGATGATGGCCTTCTTCACCTCGTATTCGTTCATCGTCCCTCTCTACTCCGAATCCGGAGAGTAATATCCCTCGGCCCCACCCGGTGACGGCCGGGGACGGCCCCCTCCGTCCGTCTCGTCCTGCAGGCTCGCCAGCTGGCCGCAGGCGCCGTGGATGTCCCGCCCGCGCGATTTCCGGATGATGGCCGTGTAACGGGCCCCGACGAGCACGTCCTGGAAGGCCGCCACCACGGCCTCCCCGGGGGGGCCGAACGCGCCTCCCGGGGTCGGGTTGCAGGGGATCAGGTTGATCTTGCACCGGATCCCGCGAAGGAGCCTCGCCAGGCGCCGGGCGTCCTCCACGGTGTCGTTGACGCCCGCCGCCAGAAGGTACTCGAAGGTGATGCGCTCCCCGGCCGGCAGCGGGTAGGCACGGCAGGCCTTCAGCACGTCCGCGATGGGGTGCTTCCGGTTGACGGGCATCAGGCGCGAGCGCACCGCGTCCGTGGTGGCGTTGAGGGAGACGGCGAGTTTCGGCCGCACGGGGTGCTCGCCGAGTCGACGGATACCCTCGGGGAGGCCGCAGGTGGACACCGTGATCCGCCGGCGCGAGACGGCCCCGCCTTCCGGGTCGTGGAGGATCCCGAAGCTGCGCATCACGGCCTCCAGGTTCATCAGCGGCTCGCCCATCCCCATGAACACCACGTTGACGGGCTGCCCCACGAGACCCCGCTCACCCAGGACGCCGTAGAACTGGCCCAGGATCTCCCCGGCGGAGAGGTTCCGGAGAAACCCCATCCCCGCGGTGGCGCAGAAGCGACACCCCATGGCGCACCCCGCCTGGGTGGACAGGCACAGGGTGGTGCGGGCGTCCTCGGGGATGAAGACCGACTCGACCCGCAGCCCGTCGCGAAGCTCGAAGAGGTACTTCCGGGCCCCGTCGATGGAGGCCTGGACGGCCAGGGTCCCGGGGAGGCCAAAATCCGCGCACTCCCGCAGGGTTTCACGGAAAGCCCGGGACATGTCGGTCATGGCCTCGGCGTCGAAGCACCCCCGGCGGTAGAAGTGGTGGTACAGCTGCCGCGCGCGGTACGGTTTCTGGCCGAGCCCGGCCACGAAGGCCCCGAGTTCCGCCTTGTCCATCCCCAGGAGGATCGTCTTGTCCATCGCCGCCTCCATCGACCGCCCCGAAAGGAAAGTATTATATCACCCCGCGCCCGTTTTCGGTGCGATCTTGAGGAAGGTTGTCAGGCTGAAGGCTGTTAGGCTGAAGGCTGTCAGGCGCTTCAGCGGCTGCGTTTTTACCAACATGTTGTCGTTTCCGGTTGCCTTCCGTGGCCACTGTTGCCGGGCGAAGTCCCGGAAAAAGCGCAGTGCCTTCGAGGTGAACTCGCCTCCAGATCGCGACAGACACGGGGATCGATCTCTCGAAACATCAGCCGGGAGCATGATTTGCGACCCGTGCCGTTTTCCTTTGCGATCTTTGCGCCTTTGCGCGAACCGATCCGTATCCGGATCTCGCCAAGAAAACCGGATCACCGGGGATGCGGCCAGTTTGTACGGGTTTGGCTGCGGGGGCAGGTTCGGAGAGGTTGCGGAGTTCGGGACAAGGGCGGGGGCGATACCGGTACCGATTCCGATACCGATTCCGATACCGATACCGATACCGATACTCGGAGGAGGTTGGGGAAGGGGGGGGAAGGAAAAAAACCTTGAAAGTTTTCGGCGGGGGCGTCGTCAGTACCATTGAGATTGGACGAAGGAGGTCGATCATGAAACACGCACTCTTCACCACCCTGATCCTGATGCTGCTCGCCGTTTCCGCGTTCGGATACTACCCCTGCGGTTCCCCGCTTCAGATGGACGTCCTCGTGAACGGCTCCCCCCGGCCCCTCTACAGCCACAACGGCCGCCTCTACCTGGAAGCGCTGCGCGGGGAGGACTTCACCATCCGCCTCCGGAACAACTCCTCCACCCGCATCGCGGTGGCGCTTTCGGTGGACGGCCTGAACACCATCGACGCCAAGCGCACCACCGCGGCGAAGGCCTCGAAGTGGGTCATCGACCCATGGGAGACGGTGGAGATCGCGGGCTGGCAGGTCAGCAACCGGACCGCCCGGAACTTCTACTTCACGACCGAGTCGAACTCTTACGGCGCCGCCCTGGGCCAGACCCGGAACCTGGGCATCATCAGCGCGGTGGTCTTCCGGGAGATCACGTACGCCCGTTACGAGCCCCGGATCATGCGGGACGCGCCCCGCCCGTCCGCGGAGAGCGGTTCGGCGGGCCGGGCCAAGGGCCAGGGCGCTGAGTCCGAATCCGCCGCCCCCGCGGCCGCGCCGTCCAACGAGAAGGCCCGCTCCGCCGGCTGCGTGCCGCCCCCCCGCCCCGACACCGACAGCTACGCCGCCACCGGCATGGGGAGCGAGCAGGACCACCGGGTGACCCGGGTCCGCCTCAACCTGGAGTCGACGCCCTGCCAGGAAGTCAACGTCCGTTACGAGTTCCGCAGCGAGCTGATCCGACTGGGCGTCATCCCCCGGCCTCCCGTGTACCCCCGGGACCGCCGCGAGACCGCCAGCGGCTTCACCGACAGCAGCTACTGCCCCGTGGTCCGCTGAGCCCGGGCAAGCCCACCCCGAAGAAAAATGCCGGTCGCTCGACCGGCATTTTTCTTTTTCGTCCCCGGCCCCGTGCCCCCGGCAAGATGACGGGGCGTCCGGCGGGAGCTTCAGAAGGAGTCCTTCACCGCAAATTCCTTTTCCTTGTCGTCGGCGGTGACGGCGACGGTCTGGATGACCGTGAGAAGGGTTTTGAGGTCGGCATTGGCCGGGACCTGGGCGCCGAAGACCAGGACGAACTTCGTTCCGAATCGCTGCAGGCTCCAGGCCCCGATCTTCACTCGCCCGTTCTCCATCAGGAGTTTCCCGGAGACCCCCCCGTCCGGCGGTTTCTCCGAGGACCAGGCCGCCGACCAGATCTCGCGGATCTCGATGTCGTAGAGCCGGTTGGTGCGGGAGTTGATGAAAACCGCCTGGGACCGTTTCTCCTCGAGCTGGTTCAGGACCCTGAAGTCCCCCTCCTCGTCCACGTCGTACTGGAGCCGGCCCTGGTCCAGCAAGCTGCCGACGCGGGGGTCCGGCGCCTTGGCGGGGCGTTCCCGGCCGGTCTGGGCCGGGAGGAAAACCACGGAAAGAAGCAGCATGAGACCGAACACCCGTGAAAAACGTTTTGTCACTTTCTCCCTCCGAAACGCCCGGCGTCGTGGGACCACCGGGCCGATCGCCCCCGGCCTCAGAGGCCCAGGTGAACGGGGACCTCGCCCGGCCGGTCCGCGAAGGCGATCCCGTCCGGGAATCGATCCTCCCGGCCGAACCCCCACCGGCAGGCCACGAACCGGGTACCGGCCTCCCGGGCGGCGTACAGGTCGAAATCCCGGTCCCCCAGGTAAACGGTCTGCTCCGCCGTGACACCCGTCAAATCCAGCAGGATACGGATCAGGTCCGCCTTGCCGCCCCGGGGGTAGTCGTCGTTGCACCGCGCCCCGTCCACCCAGCGGCCGAGCCCGAAGCGCACGAAGATGGCCTCCAGGTAACGCCGGCCGCAGTTGCTGGCCACCACGCAGCGCACGCCGCGGTCCCCCAGGCGGGTGAGGAGGGCCTCGATCCCCTCGTACAGGGTGCCCACCCCCGCCCCGATCAGCTCGACCTCGCGTTCCTCGACCCAGTCCTTGAGCAGCGCCCACTGTCCCGGCTCGAGGTCGTACCCCAGGGCCTGGACGTACCGGCTGTTGGGCAGGCCCAGCATCCCGAAGACCTCGGGCTCGGTCGGCCTCCGGAGGCAAAGCCCGGGAGTGGCGGCCTCCAGCCGGTCGAGGGAGTCCCAGATGGCGGGCGCGACCAGGGCCGAGGAGTCGAAGACGACCCCGTCGAGGTCGAAGACCGCCAACCGGATGGGGAGGGTCTCCGAAGCCATCGTCATTGCCCGGCCGGTTTGCCGG
Source organism: Acidobacteriota bacterium (assembly GCA_018001935.1). NCBI lineage: Bacteria > Pseudomonadati > Acidobacteriota > Acidobacteriota bacterium. The sequence continues at coordinate 4,321 of JAGNHB010000019.1, read as the reverse complement.
ATTTCCGGCAGATGGCCTCGGTGGCGGCCGTGCTGGCCCGGATGGCACAGAACTCCCCGCACATGGTGCAGAGGTCGGCATCCTTCGGCGGTCTCTCTCCGCGGAACTGGCGGGCGATGCGCGGGTCCAGGACGTTCCGGAACTGCCCCTCCCAGTCGAGGCGCTTCCGCGCCCGGCTGAGTTCGACGTCGGGGGCCATGGCCCCCGGGACTCCCTTGGCGATGTCCGCGGCGTGGGCGGCGATCCGCGACGCCATGACGCCGAGCCTCACGTCCTCCACGGTGGGCAGCCGGAGGTGCTCGGCGGGGGTCACGTAGCAGAGGAAGTCCGCCCCGTGCATCGCCGCCACGGCGCCCCCGATGGCCCCGGTGATGTGGTCGTACCCGGGGGCGATGTCGGTCACCAGGGGCCCCAGGACATAGAAAGGCGCCCCCTCGCACAGGGCCTTCTCCAGGCGGATGTTCTCCGCGATCTGGTCCAGGGGGACGTGCCCCGGGCCCTCGATCATGGTCTGCACCCCCGCCGCGCGCGCCCGCCGGGTCAGTTCGCCCAGGACCAGGAGTTCACCCACCTGGGCGCGATCCGTGGCGTCGGCCAGGCACCCCGGCCGGAAGCCGTCCCCGAGGGAAAGCGTCATCTCGTGCCGGCCCGCGATCTCCAGCAACCGGTCAAAGTGCTCGTACAGGGGGTTCTCGCGATCGTGACGGACCATCCACTCGACGAGCAGGGCCCCGCCGCGGCTCACCATGCCCATCACGCGCCCCTGGGCGTGCATGGCGTCCACCACGGACCGGACGGCCCCGCAGTGAACGGTGATGAAATCCACGCCGTCGGCGCCGTGGTCCTCGATCACCTGGAACAGGTCGTCCACCGTCATCTGGAGGTGATCGCCGTAGCGCCGGCGGGAACGGACGGACGCCTCGTACATGGGGACAGTCCCCAGCGGGACCCCACACTCCCCCAGGATGCGCAGCCGGGTCCCCCGGATGTCGGACCCCGTGGAGAGGTCCATGACCGCGTCGACCCCGTACTCGATGCAGACCCGGAGCTTGTCCAGTTCCTCCTCGAGGACGTCGTGGTCGGGCGAGGTGCCGAGGTTGGCGTTCACCTTGGTCCGGAGGCCTTTCCCGACCGCCATGTCACGGGTGAGGGCACGCCGGTGGTTGCGGGGGGCCACGATGGTACCCGCGAGGACCCCCTCCACCAGGGCGTCCGTCGAGACACCCTCGTTCGCCGCCAGTGCCGTGAAGTGGGCCGGAAGGTCCCCGGCTCGCAGATCATTGATGATGCTCATGCTTGTTCTCCTTCAAAGACGGTCCCGCCCGGCGCGCCGGTTCGCCGCCCGGGCAGGTTGCGGCGTCATCCGCCGATTCGTTTCAGTATCCGCTCGAGTTCCCCCGGGTGGTGGAAGAACGAGATCCCGGCCAGCCCGGCCACCCCGCAGGCCAGGGCGTCTTCCGCGTTGTCCGCGGAGATCCCGCCCAGGGCCAGTGTGGGCATCCGGGTCCCGCCCGCCAGTTCCCGCAGCCTCGCCAACCCGAGGGGCGCCGTGCCGGCGGCTTTGCACCGGGGCGGGAACACCGGGCCCAGGACGACGAAATCCGCTCCCTGCTTCTCGGCATCGGCCAGTTCCGCGCCGTCGTGCACCGACATGCCGATCCGGAAACCGGCCGGCAAACTCGCCCGGATCGCGGCCACCCCCGGGGTGAACGCCGGGAGGTGGACCCCCTGGAATCCCGCCCGGACGGCCGCCTCCACGCTGCCGTTCATCAGGAGGGTCACGTCCATCCCCCCGACCGCCGCCGCGACCGCCTTCCCCGTCTCGACCAGGGTGCGCACGTCCAGGCCTTTCCGGCGGAGCTGTAACATCCGGACCCCCAACCCGGCGAGATGCGGGAAGCAACACCGGGGACAGCGCCCCTCCGGTCGGTCGTCCGAGATGTGATAGAGGACGGGATGCTCTGCCTGCGGGCCCGTCATCGTCTTCCCGTCACTTCCGGAGCCTCTCCCCGACAAGGTGTATCCCGATGAGGAAGTTCACCAGGCCCAATCCCGAGATGGCCCCCTTCAGGAAGGGGTTGGACATCACCGAGCGGAACCCCGGGTACCGGATCACGAAGTAGTTGTTCTCCCAGACGCCGTCCCAGAGGTAGGAGAACAGGGGGATCGGGAAGTTCCACGGGACCATGAAAAGAAAGATCCCCGTGACGAAGCAGAACGTCACGAGGATGAGGGTGCTCGCATATCTCCTTCTCGTTGACGGGCAGGGCGGCAAAGCGGGCATGTCCGGGACTATCCGACCAGTTTTTTGAGGTTCTTGATCTTGTCCGCCACGTCCCGGTAACCGATGTTCTCGCCGTAGATCTCGTTGCAAAGATCGAGGGCCTTCGCGTAGTCCCCGAGTTTTTCGTAGGCGCCCATCATGTCGTAGCGGAGGGCCAGGTACTCGTGGTCCTGGTGCCCGGGGCTCTCGAGGCCGCGTTCACACCACTTGATGGCGGATTTGAAGATCCCCTTTTCGAGGAAGCACAAGCTCAGCATGCTGCAGGCCTGGATGTAAGCGGAGGAGCGCGACTCGTCCTTCACCATGTTGTAGGCTTTCTGGAACTCGCCGATGGCGTCATCCATCAGCCCCATTTCCTTGTAGGCGATCCCCAGGTTGTAGTGGGTTTCGAAATCCCCTTCCTCGTCGTCACCGGAGGCGACGAAGACCTTGTTGGCTTCCTCGACGAGGTCCGCGAAGAGGTCCTGCATCGCCATCCCGCTGGGCGGCTTGAGGTCGATGGGACCCGTGACCGCCTTGGCCGCCGCCGGCTCCACCGCGGGCTTGGCCGTCACTGGCTCCACCGCGGGTTTGGCCGTCACCGGCTCTTCCACGGGTTTGGCCGCCGCCGGCTCCGCCACGGGTTTGGCCGCCACCGGCTCCGCCGCGGGTTTGGCCGTCACCGGCTCTTCCACGGGTTTGGCCGCCGCCGGCTCCACCACGGGTTTGGCCGCCACCGGCTCCGCCGCGGGCTTGACCGTCACCGGCTCCGCCGCGGGCTTGGCTTCATCCTTCTCCACCGCGGACGCTTCGACCGCCATGGGTCTCGATTCCTGGTAGATCCCGAGATCGGCTTCGAGTTCTCCCCCGCTGATCCCCGCGAACACGTCGACGGAGACCTCGAGTTCCGGTCTCTCCGGCGGAAGGGTCTCGGGCCGCGATTCCACCGGCGGCGGAATCTCGACCAGTTCGATGCCGGGGGTCAGTTTACGGGCGTCGGCGCTGGCGAGAGAGGGCTTGGTCTCCTCCCCGGGAGGTTCCGTGGAGATGAAATTGAAGAGGTCGATGCTGACCTCGTCGGGGGAGATTTCCTGCGCCAGCCCTTCCTCCTCCAGCTCGACCGGGTTGAGGGAGGACTTGACGGAGGACACCGGCGGCGGGACTTCGAAGAACTCCACGATGGGTTCCATCTCGGGTTCCGGGGCCGGTTCGGGCGAGGGCGCCGCGGCCTTTGCTTTCTCGGGGGCCTTGATCTCCACGGTTTTCACCGAAGGGGCGGGGGTGACCCGGGCCTCCGCCACGGGTTCCTCCTCCCGCTTTCGGGGGGCTGCCGGCTTGGGCGTGATCCCGAGGTCCTTCATCCGGGCCAGGACTTCCGCGTTGCCGGGAAAGCGCCGGTTCAGACGCTCCAGCTCGTTCCGGGCATTGTCCTGGAAGCCGAGCTTGAGGTAGAAGTCGATTTCCTGGAGGGCGCCGTCGAGGTCCTGGATGGTGATCTGGGCGGTCTCGGCCCCGAAAGGCGGGGGCGCCTGGGCCGGCGGCGTGGCCTCCCCCCTCGAGATCATGGAGAGGAGCGACTGCGCGTCGGCGGCCTGGTCGTCGATCCCCAGGGGTTTCGCTTCGGGGGGGGGCGCCGGCTTGGGCTCTTCCCGGCGGGCTTCCGGGGCCTTCGCGGGTTTGGCGGGCTCGGCGGCGGGTTTCTTCCCCCAGGAGAAGAGGCTGGCGTCCAGGCCGATGTCTTCGAGGGATTTCAGGGTCTGTTCCAGCCGGATGTTGACGTCGGTATCCATCCCGGGCGGGGGCAGGGGCGACTTGGCCGGCGGCTTGGCGGCGACCTTCTCCGGGGGCTTCACCGGTTCGGGTTCCGGTTCGGGTTCCGGTTTTTTCGCGGGCGCCGCCTCCTGAACGGGCTCGGGGGCCCAGGCCGGCTCCGGCGCCCACGCGGTCTCCGGTCGAGCCGTTTCGTCCGTGGCCACCGGGCTCATGGATTCCAGCAGCTCGAAATCCATGAACTCCCCCACGGCGGGCTTGGGGGGTTCGGGGGGCGGGGGCTCGGCC
>JAGNHB010000018.1 GCA_018001935.1 Acidobacteriota bacterium | reverse complement strand
CCTTTCTATAGAATAAGGCCTTCTTTAGAGGCCGGGCTATAGAGTTTATTACCGCCTCTCCGCGGATGGGGCTGGCCCAATCCCTGACCGTTGCTCTTGGCCTTCTTCCTCACCGGTGCGGAGACCCGGACGATGGAATACGCCCTGAACGCGGAGACCGCCACCGACGAGGCAGGGCACTGGAAAACGCTGGAGCGCGACGCCCTGGGGCGGGTGGTGAAGGTGACGGAACCGGACGGCACGGGGAAAACCAACCTGGACACCACATATGAATATCTCCCTTCCGGAGAGTTGACGGACGTGCACCAGGGGGTCCAGCACCGGAATTTCACGTACGACGGGGTGGGGAACCTGACATCGGCCATTCTGCCCGAGCTGGAATTCACCAAGGAGTGGGAATACGACGCAGACGGGTTGGTGACCCAGGAATTCACCCGGGGTGTTACCGCATGGGTGGCTTTCTCCTACGACGGCATCGGGCGGCCCCTGACGAAGTCCGTTTTCAAAAACTCCCAACAGACGGACTGGTATCAATACCTCTACGACGGGAACGTTCAAACAGGCTGGGATCTTCCGATCAGCACTTTTACCGGGCACCAGGGACGCCTGACGGCCAAGCGGGGTTCCAGCAATGGAACCACGTGGCAGGAGTGTTACGCGTACGACGCCCCGACCGGGCGGGTCCTCGACAAGTATCTTCACCTGAACGCCTCGTCCTCCCTGTTGTTTGCCCCCTATGACACGGTGACGCATTACGCCTACAATCTCTCCGGCGGCTTGACGGACATCACCTATCCCCCAGAACTTTCCGGCCATTCGGCGAAGGCCGTCCGCCTAGCATTGGATACGGAAAACCGACCGACCGGCGCCGAGACCGAATCGAATTCACTACTGGCGGGTTCCATTACCTACGCCGTACACGGCCCGCTCCAGTGCCTCACAACCCCGCAAGTCCAAAGTAACCCAAGCGATCCGCTCCAGTACTCGCGGGCATACCACCCCGCTACCCTTCGGCTTTCCTCCATCAGGCTGGATCGGCTGTCCACCCCGCCCCCCGGCAGTCCATTGATGGATTTCACCTATCAATACGATCCGGACGGGAACGTGCAGCAGATCTACCATGGCGGCTTCGGCGGCGTCAACGTCGAAGCCTTCGTGTACGACGCCCTGGACCGGCTTGGGAGCGTCTCCTACGGCGGTTTGGGAAATATCGAATACTCTTATGACCGTTACGGGAACCTGTTGTCCCGTTCCGTCTTCATGAATGCCGCTCACACCACGGACGCCTCCTTCGAGTTCGACGCCTCGGCGCTGGCGCCCCGGAACCGCTTGCCGGGCGGCGGAGACATTCCGGCGGAATACGATGTCGCGGGCAACCAGACCCTGGTCACCTGGAAGGAAGGAACGACCACGATAGCCGACGAGCTGACCTACGACGCGGCGAATCGCCTGACGTCCTGTGTCCGTTGGGAACTCCCGGAAGGACAGGTAAATTTTACGACCGTCTCCGAGGGGAACTATGTGTACGACGACGGCAAAGGTCGACTGTATGCCGAATCCGTTCTCCGTGGGGAGGATGAACTGGGATACCCTCGCTACGACACGAAGGAAACCGTCTATGTCACGGACCCGGCGGGAGAGACCCTGTCGGAGATCACCTGCGAACGTTACACCGGAGAATATCGCTCGGCGGATCTGCAATCCACGGGGGCATCCGCAATAGAAGGTGATGACGCTTCCACCTTGGACAGTTGCAATCCAGTGCCGTCCGGGGAGAAAATCTTCTATCAGTTCACCGACCACCTGGGAAGTACGCGCTATTCCGCCGGGGCGCGGTGGAAGTTCTACCACCCGGACGACCCGGGTAACATATTCCTATATTGTTACCAGGAGGAACTTTTCGAAGCCGCGGAAAACCTCACCCCCTACGGCGGCTTCCTGACGCCCAATCCGCCCCCCTCCCCCCTCGATTTCCTCGCCTTCGACCCAATCACCTTCACGGGAAAGCCGCGGGATGTGGAGTCAGGATTGGATTACTCGAAAGCCAGATACTACAGCAATAATTTGGGAAGATGGCCGAGTCCGGATCCGAACATCATGATGAGAGAAAATCTAGGAAATCCTCAAAACTGGAACCTCTATGTTTATTGTAAGAGTAACCCACTTCGCTTTATTGATCCTAATGGCAATAATGGCTTAGACTGGCTTCAAACAGCACTAGATGCAGCCGGTTGTGTGCCAATAATAGGAGAAGCTGCAGATGGATTGAATGCTGCTATTTCTCTATGCAGAGGCGATTACGTAGGCGCAGCTTGTTCTTTGGTTTCAATGATTCCTGTTGGGGGAGATGCTATCGGAAAGGGCGGAAAGATTGCAATATACGGGGAGAAGGCAATAGTTAAAACAACCGAGAAAGCCGTAATAAGATCAGGGGAAAAAGTTTTTGCAAAAGTATTTCTGAGAGGAATTTCCAATGCTGTTGGAGCTATGCAATGGCTACCCCCCTAAATTTATAAAGACAGTCATGGTTTTTTAACTAACGGTAGTTATCGGCTTGATGAACCAGCAATGGCTCCTCATACTCGAGGCTCGCTGGTACAAGGCAAGAGCCAATTCTTAAGTGTGATTAACGAAAAGGAGCTTGTTTTAAACGCAGCTGCCTATGCAGACAGGGATAATCTTTGGGATGAAAGAGGTAAAGCTAAAATAACGTATGATCAACCTATCGGAGTATTGGGTGAATCTGGAGAATTAACTTATACATTGAATTTGTACCGCACAGAAACCGGGATGGTGCATGGTTCACCAGGAAATTGAACAATGGAAACAATTGACATCACTGAGATTTTTAGACGAGCGTTGGGGAAAAAATCGCTTTGGAACACTGAGCTGTTTCTTGATTTGTTGAATTATTTAGCTTCTTCGATACCAGACTCCAAAGTCGACTGGGACTCTGGAGTTCCAGAAAACTGGGGAAGCATAATATTGAAAGAATCATATGTGTTGGTTTGTTTGCTATATCCACTTGTCATTCTGAAGGAAAATATCCTTCCTGCGGACATTGTAAGATCGATTGATGTTGAATGTTTATATGTTTCATCAATGGACATTTCACAATATCGCATCGATCTTTCAGTCCTTGAAGAACTCGCAGGAAGGAACGTCTTAAAAAGCATTGATTGGGAGAACTGTTCCATTCAAGAAATATGGTGGGCCACTGTAACATGAAAACCTCTACCGAAAAAGTGCGTTGATGGGTGACGGAAACGATTCGTGCAAAACTCAGCCATATTTCTGTAATACTTAGATATTATAGGAAGTTAAGATTCGAATATCAGGTCTTTATCACCTCACCCCCTGAACGGCACGTCCAGGCTTTCGGCGGCCCTACGCTTGGCGTGTTCGTCGCGGCGGTCGTAGCGCATGGTGGTGCGAACGTCGGCGTGCCCGGCGAGCCTGGCGACGATGAGGGCGTCGTTGCCCCGGTCCAGGAGGGTGGTGACGAAGGTCCGGCGGGCGTCGTGGGGGCGGGGGACGGGGATTCCGGCCTGGTCGGCCCGGGTTTCCAGGATGCAGCGCACAGCCTGGTCGCTGAGGCGGGAATCGGTCATCCGGGAGCCCTTGCCGATGCGCACTAAGAGGGGGCCGGGCAAAGAACCCCGGGCGGCGACCCAGGCGGCCACGGCGTCGGCGGAGCCGTTGGTGAGGTAGCAGAGCCGGTCCTTGTCGCCCTTGCCCTGTCGGCATTTTTCTGACCCTTTCCCGACACCCGACATCACACTTCATGCGATTACTCATTCATTTTCTGTGGATTATAAGGATATGTCGGAAGTGTCGGGTATTTTCGCATATCCCCCGGATTCCATTCGGGGCGCCGGGGAATGAAAAATCGATATTGATGGGCTCGCATCAAATAGTCACGAATAGATTATTTTATCCACGTAAGCCCTTTGATTTCCCGCGCAGGCTGAAGCCCGCGCCACTATTTACGGGGTCGTCAACATTGGGTCCAACCACCGCCCCCTTCTGCGGGGCCCTGAATCGGCTGCATCCGGGCGATATCCTCCAGCGTGCTCAAGAACACCCCCTCCCGAGCGGCAAGCCCGACCACTTCCGGGGTGAACCCGCTCCGGCTGAAAAGGGCGTACCGCACCTTCCGGCCTTCCGACCCCCACTCGACGAGGGACGCTTTCCGCTTCAACCCCGCCAGGACATCCATCCCGACCGCGTTGACGCTCCATTTCACTTCGCCGAGGAGCAGTGTGTCGTCGTCGTCGTTCAGCCCGACCACGTCGACCTCGGCGTCCTTCGTCCACCACCGCCCGACGCGATTGAACTTCAGGCCCCCCAGAAATCCCTTCTTCACGTAGGACCGGCAGACATCCTCGAAGGTCCGTGAAACGAAGATCTCCAGCCGTGGCTTGATCTTGGTATCGATTAGGTAATCGAGTTCCCGTTCCTCGATAAAGCTCTTGTTGGGGAACACGAAACTGAACCAGAAGCGGAAGAAATCGTCATCGAGGGTGTAGATTCCTTTTTTACTCTTTTCAAAGGCCGTTTCCGTGACCGGAACTTCCCGCCGGACGATCCCCAGGTCCACCAGGACCGAGAGGTACTTCCCGACCAGCCCCTTCTCGAAACCGGTTTCGTTGATGATCTCCCCGGGGCGGGTTTTCCCCATGGAGATGGCCCGCAGAATGGCGAAGTAGTTCCGGGGTTCACGAAGCTCTTCCCGAAGGATAAATTCCGGTTCGCTGAAGAGATAGGCCTCGGGGGTCAGCATCCGATTCCGGATGTTCGACCACAAGTCGGCGGCCGGGTCGAACTGAAGGAGATAGGCCGGCGTCCCACCGAGCAGGGCGAACAGGGTCATGAACTCGTCGGCATCCTTGCGGGGAAAGAACTTCTTCGCGTGCCAGAAGTCGAGCGGGGTGACGAGCAGCTGCGCGGTCCGACGGCCGAAGAGGGGGGACCGGTAACCCAGGACCTCCGTCTCCATCAGGCCGATGCTGGAGCCCTGGAGAACGAGATAGACCCCCGAGTCCTTGAGTTCCTCGTCCCACCCCTTCTGGAAAATGGAGGGGATGGCCCGGTTCGACTCGATCAGGAAGGGGAACTCGTCCAGGACAACGACGACCTTCCCCTTGCCCTTGAGGTACCGGAAGAACTCCGGCCACGAACCAAACCCGCGAGACAACAGGAAGTCGTCCCGAAAGAGGAGACCGACTTTCTCCGAAAGCGTCTGCAGTTGTATTTTCTCCGTCGTCTTGTCCGCCAGGAAATAGACGTGAGGGAGGTCCTTTGTGAATTCCTTGATCAGTGCGGTCTTGCCGACGCGTCGTTTGCCGTAGAGGACGACGAAATGGGATTGCTCCTCGCGGTAGATCCGGCGCAGAAACTCGAGTTCGTATTCCCGGTTGACAAATTCCATGCGTCACCCCCAAGAGAGATACTCATAAGTAATATACTCTCGAGTAACCATTGTCAATGCTGCGGAGTCCTTTTCCTGAATTTTTCGGATTGGCCAACGTCTTCACCGGGACCGTGACGCTTCGGAGGAGACAGCGAGATTTTCGCGGCACTCGTTTTTGGGGGTACGCTTGGGGGTATGACAGTTCTTTGAATCCTCGTATTTTTCTGTTATTTTGTGCTTTACGATATTCTCTCGGTGGCCCTTAGCTCCACCAGATAAAAATCCCGGCTTGCGCCGGGATTTTTCTTCTCCCCCCTTTGGTTTCCCCCGCCACGATCGGAATCACTATCGGTATCGCCGTCGCAATCGGAATCTGATTCCGGCCTGATGTGTTCCCGAGAATCATGCGGTTTCTGCTATAATCCTGGCCGAGGTTTCCCATGAGCAGACCAACCGGCTGGCCATCCGTAGACGTCAATCTGGAGAGCCGCATCGCCCGGGGAAAAGGCGCCAAGGACCGCGATGTTCTGTTCCCTCCCTGCTCCGGCGGCGAGTCGGCTCGGTACATCTCGATGAAAGATCTCCCAATCCGATAAAGAAGGAAGAGACATGAAAACGCTGGAAATGATCCGGGATGGCCGATTGCGGGTGCCGATGGCCGTTTCCTGGCAGGTGGCGGACATCGGCCGGGCCCTGGGCAGGCAGGAACTGTTCACTCGCCAATCGCCGCAGCGGCTGCAACTGTTACGAGATCATGCCATGGTGCAAAGCACCGTTTCATCGAACCGGATAGAGGGCGTGGAAATCGACCAGGCCCGTGTCGGCACCGTGGTCTTCGGCCATCCGGCCTTTAAAGACCGGGGCGAAGAGGAAGTGAGCGGGTACCGCGATGCCCTCAAGCTGATCCATACGCAAGGGGCGAAATTGTCGGTTTCCAATGAGACGGTGCTACAACTTCATCGACTCTGCCGGGGCGATATCTGGGATGCCGGCCAATACAAAGACAAACCAGTGGACATCATCGAGAAACACCCGGACGGCCGGGAATCGGTCCGGTTTCGCAGTGTTTCGCCCGTTGAGACCCCAGGTTACCTGCAGTCCGCGTTCGCGCTGTGGGAGGAAGAAATCAAGGAACACGCCATTGCCCCCGTTGTTCTCATCGCCGCGCTCAACCTGGACTTCCTCTGCATTCACCCCTTTCGGGACGGAAATGGCCGGGTCTCCCGCCTGCTGTTACTTTTGACCTGTTACCATCTGGGGATCGAAGTAGGCCGCTACATCAGCCTCGAACGCTTGATCGAAGAAAACAAGGAGAGGTATTACGAGACCTTGAAAGAGAGCTCCCAAGGGTGGCATGAGGGAAATCACGATCCCTGGCCCTACATCGGCTACCTGTTGTTCATCTTGAAAAAGGCCTACGACGAGTTCATCGAAAGAGTCGGATCATTCGATTCGCTGCGGGGGGAGAAGACCGAGAGGGTTGATCGTTTTCTCCAGCAAGTCATGGGTGAGTTCAGCGTGGGGGACGTTCGGCGCGCCTGCCCGGAAGTGAGTATCGATTTGATCCGGAGGACGATCAAAGCCCGCAAAGCGGCCGGCCAACTGGAATGCCTCGGCATGGGACGTAACGCCCGTTGGCGGAGAATGTAGGTAAGATCCAATTATCTGGGTAATAATGTGGGTAACCCGGTTCCGTTTCCAACATATCGACCCCATCTTCGACACGTTGGTTTGGAGGTTGAGCGGTAGTACCTTCAAAGTGCACTTTTTGTCATATTGGCAAAGATTTCCTGTCCGATCTTTTTCGTGTGGTTCGTGTGGTTCGTGGTTCCATTCCGGTTTATCCGGGTTAGGTTGGTCTCCAACTGTCGAAGATGGGTCCAAGAGTGAATGGGGCACCGTTGACGGCATCACTTGACTGGAGTTGCAAATTGCCGCGGCAGATTTGACTCAGACTTCAAATTCGCCGAAAATGGATCAACGGACTCACGACACTTCGAGTGGCAAAGGGCACCTGGCCTACGGTCGCTACAACCCCGGAGGAAAAACGTCCGGGCGGTCCGGGAAGTCCACCCGGGTCGATTCGATGTACTGCCGGATGAGCTTGTCCACCTCCGCTTCCGGGACGCCCAGGTGGCGGCCGATGATGAAGCTATTGTCAGCTCGGAATTCTCTTGACTGCTTCCCCATTTCCGAATATTTTCCACCCATGCCCACGGATCATCGAAAAACCGACTTCCTGTCCGTAACGTGCGGGACGATCCCCGGCGAGCCGCGGTGTACGACCCCCACCTCGCCGCTCAATGTGGATCCACGCACCAACGCCGGGAAATTCGGGTAGAGTTGCGTGGCAGGAGACAGGTAACGTGGATCAGGATGATTCACCCAAGCATCCGGGAACAGCACCGGGGAGGTTCACAATGCGCAGCAAAACCCTGTTTGTTGTCGTGATCGGTTTGATCATCGGCCTGCTGCTCGCGGCAGCCGGCGTCGTACGGGCTGGGGAGCTGGAGCCGGTTGCCGGGCCGGCCGATCCCGGCTCGCGGATGTACACGCTGGAGCAGATCTACCAGCGGCTGACGACGGGCTACTACTTCGTGAAGCTGAGCGGGTTCACGGAGCCGACGAGCGGGCCGGGGAGCACGATGCATACGCTGGACGAGATCATGGCCAAAGCGCAGCCGCGCGCGCTGGCGAAGCGCGTGGCCAAGACCGGCCAGACAACGTGCTACGATGAGGCGGGCAACGTGATCGCCTGCTCGGGAACAGGCCAGGACGGTGAGTACCGGGCGGGCATCGATCCAGCCGTGGTGCCCACTATGAGCGGTGGTGGGTACAACACGCCGGCGTGGACGGGGGTGCGCTTCACAGACAACGGCGACGGCACGGTCACCGATAACCTGACGGCGCTGATCTGGCTGAAGGACGCTTCTTGCCTTGGTACGCAGACATGGACTGCGGCCTTGAGTTCCGCCAAGACGCTGCACAGCGGCGAGTGCAACTTGAGTGATGGGTCGGCCGAGGGAGACTGGCGGCTGCCCAACGCAAACGAGTTGCACAGCTTGGGCCCGGGGTGGCCTCCTGGCCCACCCTTCACCGGCGTCCCGGCCTTCGCGTGGACGAGTACCACCTACACCGACGTGCCAACGTACGCCTGGTACGTGAGGCTGTCGGACGGCGTCTTGACCCCTGTGGCGGGCTTAAAAACGGTCTCCTCCTCCGTGTGGCCGGTGCGTGGCGGGCTGTGACGGTACGGCGATCTCGACCGTCTGATCTGTGCGGGCTTTTTTCGATCATTCGTGGAAACGGGAATGGCCTATGTGCGCAAAGGACGGTTGGATTTCATTGGGAGATTGCCGTAACAGGTCGCCCATCTTCCCCACTGGGTGGAGATCCTCAGCCGGATGTACCTGGTCTTCGTGGTGCGGCCCTACTCGGTCAACGTGGCCCGGGCCGTGCAGGGACCTTTCAAGGCGTACTTCTACGACAACCTGGACGTTGATTGCCCCGAGGACCGGCAACCGGGCGCACGGTTCGAGAACCTGGTCGCCACGCACCTGCGGAAGAAGATCGACTTCCTGGAGGACTACACCGGCGAGGAGTGGGAGCTCGCGTTCCTGCGCGACCGGGACGGCCGCGAGGTCGATTTCGTCGTGGTTCGCGACGGGGCGGTCGACGAACTGGTGGAAGCGAAGTTAACCAACACCTGGCACCCGTATCCTGCGGGGTGGCGGCATTGGGTCGGACCCGAGGCCGAAACGACGGGTCGGCGGCGACGGGAATTCGGCGCTCCGGCGGCCTGCGCGCCTTGCGCCTGGGGCTTGTCGCAAAGCGGCGCTCCGGCAAGCCTCCGCGCCGCACTCCCCATCGGTCCATTCAAATTGATCCCCCGGCGGGGATCGAGGCGTTTTCCGGCCAGGTCAGGACCGGAGGTGAAAAACCCTGCAAAAAATATCTGGTGAAAACGTCCGGATGGGTGTCCAATACACGTGGACGCGCAAGACAGCCCGCAGGGAAAAACAGGATGGCTCCGAGGTTTCGCAGCGACGATCCCCTCCGAGGCCCTGGATCCGGCCCAAACCTCATGGCTTCCTTGCGAGGTGTTGCGACTTCGCGGCGCTGCGCGAGGTCGAGGCTTGCGCCCCCGCCACGACTGTCGCCCAAACGGAGGATGTCATGCGCCACGCTTCCCGCCTTGCCTTCACCGCCCTGTTCTGGCTCCTGGGACTTCCGGTCTTCACGGGGGCCCTCTGCGCCCAGAGCCCCGTGGGCTTCGAGGAGACCTTCGCCCTGGCCCCCGACCGCGAGGCCGCGCTGGCCCAGCTGGTGCCGGGCTCCGAGGAGCACTTCTACTACCGATGCCTCCTGTACCAGCACCAGGGCAAGCTCGCCGAGGCGGACACCCTCCTCCAGCAGTGGCGCGAAGCGCTCGGCGACTCCGACCGGCGCCGGCAGCTCCTGTGCCGGCAGATCCTCCTGCTCTACAGCGCCGACCCGGAGAAATCCCTGACCCGGTTGAAGGACGAGCTGGGCCTGCGCTTCGACCACGAGCGCGAGAACGCGGCCGGGGCCGACACCACGCCGTCCACCCTCGCCCCGGACGCCCTGGACTTCGGGAAACTGGCGGCGAAGTACCTCGCGCAGGACCCCGGGCTCTCCCGCTTCAACGACTCGGCCCTGCCCCGCCTGGCGGCCCTGAACCCGGACGCCCGCCTCAAGCACGAGATCCTCAAGCGGCTTCAACTCCCCATCCTCCCCGACCTGGCCCGCTGGGTCGCCGAGGACCTGGACGCCCACCCCGAGCGCGGCTTCGGCGACTACATGGTCCACCGTCAACTGACACAGGAGCAGCTGGACGAACTGGCCGCACTCCGGCCCGCCCTGCTCCGGAACACCAACTACGTGGGCGCCTGCCTCGTCCGCCTGCGCCCGCGGGACGGCGCCGCCCAGCTGGAGGCCTCCCCCGCGGAGCGCATGGCGTATCTCGAGCGTCTTCAAGCTTTCGCTGAACGCCTGGCCCCCGCCTTCGACGGGTTGAAAGCCCTCGTCCTCTACCACCGCCTCCTCGAGGACCGGACCCGGGGCACCTACGACCGGGCCCGTTTCCTGGCCTACCTGCGCCTGCCGAAGGCCGCCGGCTACGTCAACCCCGACTTCCGGGCCAAGTCCGGCGGACGCCAGTCGCTGGGCGACATGAACTCCTCGTGGGGGAGCCAGCTCGCCCTGCTGGGCGCGGGCGACGACGAGCCCCTGGTCCGCGACTACCTGGCCCGGTTTCTCGAGGACGCCGACACGCCCGCCGAGTTCGCGGAGTTCATCGAGAGCGGGTACCTTCAGAAACTCTGGGCCGAGACCCGGCTCCTGGCCGGCAAGGGGGACCCCCAGCGCCTGACCGCCGTTCTGACCCCCGTGGTGGCCGACGCCCTGAAGGAACGGGTGGACCTGGAGTTCCTCCCCGTCAACCCGCGGACCTTCGGCGCCGCCGACCCGGTGAAGCTCTCCCTCGCCGTCAAGAACATCAAGACCCTCCTGGTCAAGGTCTACGCCGTCGACCTGCTGGCCTTCCGCCGGGCGGGCACCGCGGCCGCCTTCGAGCGGAACGCCGACCTGGAGGGGATCCTCCCCACCGCCGAGCGCTCCTTCACCTACGAGGAACCGCCGGTGCGGCGGGTGGTCCGGTCCTACGACTTCCCCGAGCTGTCCGGGCGGGGCCTGTACGTGGTGGACTTCATCGGGAACGGCCGCAGCGTGCGCGCCCTGGTCCAGAAGGGGCGCCTGACCGCCCTGACGGAACCTGCCGCTGACGGCCAGCACGTCACGGTCCTGGACGAGTCGGGCCGTATCGTGAAGGACGCCGGCCTGTGGATGGAAAACCGCCTCTACCGTTCCGCGGCGGACGGGACGATCGTCCTCCCCTACTCCGAGCGGCCCGGGACGAAAAACGTCGCCTTCCTGGCCGGGGAGTCCGTCTCCCTGGGCACCCTGGACCACCTCGCCGAGAACTACCGCTTGGACGCCGGCTTCCACGTGGAGCGGGAGGCGCTCCTGGCCGGGAAGACGGCCACCGTGGCCGTCCGGCCGGTCCTCACGATCAACGGCAAACCGATCGGGCTCGACTGTCTGGAGTCCCCGGTCCTGGTCGTCGCCACCGGGGACCTGGACCGCGCCCAATCGGTCCGGGAGGTCCCCAACTTTGCGCTCAAGGGGGAACTCGAGCCGGTCTACGCCTTCCAGGTCCCCGAGCGGCTGACGTCCATCACCTTCACGCTGAAGGCGAAGGTGAGGCCCGCCCAGGGCGGGGAGCCCCGGGACCTTTCCAGCACGGCGAGCTTCCCCCTCAACGGCATCGACGCCACCGACGCCACCGAGGCGCTCTTCCTCTCCCTCGCCGAGGGCGGTTACGCCGTTGACCTTCTCGGGAAGTCCGGCGAAGCGCGGGTCGGCCGGGCCGTGATGGTGCAGCTGACCCACCGGGACTTCAAGGAAACGCTGGACTTCCTGCTGCGGACCGACGCGAACGGGCGCGTCCGGCTCGGGAAGCTCCCGGGCGTCACGGCCGTCCAGGCCCAGGCGGAACCCGTCCAGCGCTCCTGGACGCTCCCCACGGACCGCTACCTCCTGGAGTCCCCCGTCGTCCGCCCCGCCGGGGCGCCCGTGCGCATCCCCGGCGCGGCGGCGGACGGCCCGCCGCCCTTCCTCCTGGAGCGAGGGGACCGCGGGGTGGCCCTGCACGACCGCTCCGCCGCCCTCGGCCGGGAGGACGGCTTCCTCGTCCTCAAGGACCTCCCGGCGGGCGCCTACGAACTGTACCTTCCCGACGATGGCCGGGTGATCGGCGTGCGGCTGGCCCCGCCCGAAGGCGCGGAAGGCCGCTTGCGCGACGGCGACCGGCGGTGGGACGCCGCCACGCCCGAGCCGCTCCAGGTGATCCGCCTGGACGCGGGCGCCGAGGCCGTCCGCATCCAGCTGGCGAACTGGACGGCCGGGACGCGCGTGCACGTCGCCGCCTCGCGATTCCTCCCCGACCACGACCTGTTCGCCGACCTGACGCCCTTCGCCTTCCCGGGCCCGGCGTCGGCCCTGGTGGGCGTCCCCCTTTCGGACTACACCGGCGGGCGCGCCCTGGACGACGAGATGCGCTACATCCTGGAACGGCAGCGCGCGCCTCGCCTGCCGGGGAACACGCTCCCCCGGCCGGGGCTCCTCCTCAACCCCTGGGCGGTGGAGAAGACCGAGACGGGCGTCCAGGCGGGCATGGCCGGCGAAGGGTACGGCGCGGGCGCTGCGGGAGGATGGGCCGGCGCATCCCGGGGCGATGCGGGAACCAAGCTCTCCGTGGCCCTTCCGGGGGGCTACGAATCCCTGGAGTTCCTCCGCAACCCCGGCGTCTTCCTGGCGAACCTCCGGCCCGACGCCAACGGTGTGGTGACCGTCCCCCGCAAGGACCTGGGAGACGCCCAACTGGTGCGGGTCCTGGCCGTCGACGAGCGACGGTCCGCCTGCCGGGTCTTCCCCTTTCCCGAGACGCCCGCCGCCTTCCGCGACCTGTGCCTCGCCGAGGGGCTCGACCCCGCGAAGCGCTTCACGGAGCAGAAGGCGGTCCGGCCCCTCGCCGCGGGCGAGTCCGTCGCCATCGCCGACCTCACCAGCGCCAAACTGGTCCTGGTGGACGACCTCGACCGGGCCTACCGGCTTTTCTCCGCCGTCAGCCCCGACGGCGCCCTCGGCGAGTTCGCCTTCCTCCCGCGCTGGGACAAGATGAGCGAAGCCGAGCGGGCGGAGGCCTACGGCCGTTGCGCCTCCCACGAGCTGCACCTCTTCCTCTACTTCAAGGACCGCCCCTGGTTCGACCGGGTGGTGCGCCCCTACCTGAAGAACAAGCTCACCAAGACCTTCATCGACAAGTTCCTGCTGGAGGAGGACCTGGCCGCGTACCGGCGACCCTTCGCCTTCGAACGGCTCAACACCCTGGAGAAGGCGTTCCTGGCGGTGCGCGTCCCCGAGGAGCGCAAGGCGGTGGCGGACTGGATTCGAAAACACCTCGAGTCGAACCCTCCCTCCGTGGACGAACTGGTCCTCCGCTTCGACACGGCCCTGGGCATCGAGGGCCTCGACGCCGGCGACCGGCTGGGGCTCGAGGAGGCACGTGAAGCCGCGGAGGACCAGATTTCTGGCATGCCGGAGGCCGGCATCTCCGCGGACCAGATCACGGTCGCGTCGTCCGCGCCCTTGGCGAGTGAAGAGGCGGATGAAAGCTCTAGAGACGGCTATTTCGCCAAGAAGGAGAAGGCCGCCATGCAGCCGTCCGCGCCCCGCCCGGCGCCCGCCGCCATGAAGGCCCGGCGCATGGACGCCCCGGCCGCCTTCCGCCAGGTGGAGCGGACCAGGGAACTGGCCGAGAGCGACTACTACCGGCTCGCCCCCGCGGCCGAGTCCCCCGGGCGGGTCCGCCCGAACCGCTTCTGGCTCGACTTCGTCCTCCACGAGGGCGGCGACGGCTTCCGCTCGCCCCACGTCCTGGAGGCGCCGGGGAGCCTGACCGAGACCCTGGCCGCCCTGGCGGTCCTGGACGTCCCCTTCAAGGCCGAAAAACCCGAGACGAAAGCGGAGGGGACCGCCTTCACCCTCAAGGCGGCGAGTCCCGCCCTGGCCGTGGTGCGGGAAATCCGGGAAGCCGGGGAGAGCAAGCCCGCGGGGGCCTCCATCCTGGCCACCCAGCGCTTCTTCCGCCCCGATGAGGACACCGTCATGATCAACGGCGAGCCCCAGGAGAAGTACGTGGAGGGCGAGTTCCTGCCGCGGGTGGTCTACGGCTGCCGCGTGGTCCTGACCAACCCGGGCGGGCTGCGCAAGCGCCTGGACGTGCTGCTCCAGGTGCCGCGGGGAGCGGTCCCCGTCAGCGCCGGCAGGGTCACCCGAAGCGTCCCGGTCCTGCTGGACCCCTACGCCACGAGGCAGCTCATGTACTTCTTCTACTTCCCGAAGCCCGGGGAGTTCGCCCACTACCCGGCCCAGGTCTCGGCGGGCGGCGTCCCCCTGGCCGCCTGCGAGGCGAAGCCCCTGCATGTGGTGGAGACGCCCAGCGTCATCGATAAAACCTCCTGGTCCTACATCTCCCAGGACGCGCCGCCCGAGGATGTCCTGCGCTACCTGGGCGAAGAGAACCTCAACGGGGTCCGCCTCGGCCGGATCGCCTGGCGGGTGAAGGACGCGGCCTTCTACCGGGCCGCCCTAGACGTCCTGACCCGGCGCCACGTCTACGACGCCGACCTCTTTTCCTACGGCGTCCGCCACAAGGACGTGCCCGCCATCCGGGAATTCCTCCTCCACCGCCCCGACTTCCGGGACCGGTTGGGGCCCTTCCTCCAGAGCCCGCTCCTGGATCTCGACCCCGCCGCGATCGGCGCCTACCGGCACCTGGAGTACGAGCCCCTGGTCAACGCCCGCGCCCACACCTTCGGGAAGCAGCGGACCATCCCCAACGACCGCCTGTCGGCCCAGTACCAGGCCTTCCTGAACCTGCTGGCCTTCAGGCCCACACTGACCGACGCCGACCGGCTCGAGGCGGCTTACTACCTGCTCCTGCAGGACCGCATCCCCGAGGGGCGGGACCTCTTCGCCAAGGTGGATGCGGGCAAGCTCGCCACCCGGCTCCAGTACGACTACTGCGCCGCCTGGCTGGCCTTCTTCACCGACACGCCCGCCACGGCCCGGGCCCTGGCGCAGGGCTACAAAAGCCACCCCGTCAAGCGCTGGGCCGAACGCTTCGGCGACGTCCTGGCACAGCTGGACGAGATGGAGGGGCGCGCGGGTGCGGCGGCCCCCGACCGCAACGACCGCAACCGCCGGCAGGAGGCGCTGGCGTCCACGGAACCCTCGCTGGAATTGAAGGTGGAGGGGCGGAAGATCGTCCTGGAGCACCGCAACGTGCCGGAGATCCGCCTGGGCTTCCACCCCACGGACGCCGAGGTGCTCTTCTCCCGCGACCCGTTCGGGGGGGCCACCGCCGGGCAGGCCGCGGTCGTGAGGGCAAAGGAGACACGTGTGGTCAAGCCGGCGCCGGGGGCGACCCGGACCGTGGTGGACCTCCCGCCCGGCCTGCAGAACGCCGACGTGGTGGTCTCGGCCGAGGGCGGCGGCGTGACCCGGACCACCCCCTGCCACGGCGGCGCGCTCACCGTGCAGGTGGTGGAGGCCTTCGGGCAGGTCAAGGTGACCCGCGAGGCCGGCGGCCGGCCCGTGTCCAAGGCCTACGTGAAGGTGTACGCCCGGTGGAAGGACGGCTCCGTCAACTTCTACAAGGACGGCTACACCGACCTGCGCGGGCGCTTCGACTACGCCTCGCTGAGCACCGACGACCTGGACCGCACGGACCGCTTCGCCATTCTCGTCCTCAGCGACACCGACGGCGCCGTGGTGAAGGAGGCCGCACCGCCGGGAAGGTAGGGGATAGGCTGAAGGGGTTTAGGCTGAAGGCTGAAGGCTGAAGGCTGTAGGCTGTAGGTCCGGAGGGGTTCCCATCGGTATCGGTATCGGTATCGCAATCGCTCTCGCTGTCGTAATCGGGATCGCTGTCGCAATCGGGATCGCCGCCGCCGTCTCCGCTGCGGAGTGCGGTGCGCAGGTTGCCGGAGCGCCGCTTTCCCCGCGCCGCGCAGTCCGCGGAGCGGCGCGGTCGGCCCCAGACGGCCCGGGTTGCGAAGGACCCGCACGCCGCCGGAGCCTGAACGGCCGAGGACGGGGAGGGGCAGCATCGGACCGATCCGTCGGATCCGACCGATCGGTCCGATCTGGGCGGCAGCGGCCGGGAAAGGCCTTCCGGAGACAGAGAGCCGCCGATTGAGTTCCCGCGCAAGCTGAAGCTTGCGCCACCACTTTGGCTTGCGCCACTACTTCGGCGTCTTGGGCACCAGGCGGTACAGGTACACCTTGCTGGGGGCCGCCTGGGAGGCCTTGGTGGCGATCAGCGCCCGGGACTGGTCCCGGGCGACGGTGACGGACTGCACCGCCAGCTTGTCCTCGCGGGTGCAGTCGATGGCCGTGAGCCCGTCCGTCTTCGTGATCACCAGGAACTCCGTGCTCACCTTGTAGGGGTCCACTTTCATGTTCCTGGTGCAGACCAGATAGCCGTAGAAGGGCTTCCAGAGGTAGCAGGCGTCGTACATCAGGATGTACTGCTCCAGGGCGTGGTCGGCCAGGTACTTGCCGGTGGCCGTCCCCACCAGGTAGACGCCCGCGGTCACCTGGGGCGGGAAGACCGAGTAGCCCACCATCAGGTAGCCGCCGCCGTGCTCGAAGGAGACCCAGAAGAGGGTCATGTCGCCCAGTTTCACCTTCTCCTTCGGAACGTCGTTGAGGACCGGCTTCACCGCCCCGGTGTCGAGATCGATGATCCCCGCCACGTCGCGGAACTCGGCCCCTTTCCCCAGGAACAGCCCGTAGGCCATGAGTCGGACGAGCTTGCCCTCCTTCGTCTTGTAGTAGACGATGTCCAGGCCGCTGACGGTCTTCCCGTCGAGGTACGTGGCGATCTGGGCGCCCTTCTCCAGGTCCCACAGCTTGATGCCGGTGGTGGTCCCGAAGGCCAGGAGCTTCATGTCCGGGCTGAAGGCGTAGTCGTAGACCTTCTTGGGGTCCGCCGCGGTGGGCAGGGTGCGGACCACCTTCCCCGCGGCGAGGTCCAGGAACTTCAGCGGGAGGTCCCGGTAGATCAGGATCAGCATCTTGCCGTCCGCGGTGTACTCAAACCCGTCCAGGGCCGGCATGCCGTGGACCGACTCGTCGTACTCCTTGATCACCTTCGCCGTCTTGAGGTCCCAGATCAGGATCTTGTGGCTGGAGTGGAGGAAACCGGCGGCGGTGAGGCCGTCCGGCGAGAAGGTGGGCCGGTAGACCCAGAAGGGGTCCTCGCCGGGGAGTTCTTTTTCC
Organism: Acidobacteriota bacterium; assembly: GCA_018001935.1. Taxonomy (NCBI): domain Bacteria; kingdom Pseudomonadati; phylum Acidobacteriota; species Acidobacteriota bacterium. The sequence goes on along the minus strand of JAGNHB010000018.1, from coordinate 67,445 downwards.
AGCACAAAGTCGGGCGGACACGGCACGATCTTCTCCGGGGCCGCGGCCGGGGTCGCTTTCTGCGCGGCGGGGGCCGGCTTTGGCGGGGCCGTGGCGGCCTTTTTCTGGGCCGGGCACGGGGTCGCGGCCAGGACGGCCAGCAGCAGGCACACGCCGACCGCCGAAACGCGGAACACGCTCCGTCTCACCATTACGCACCTCCAAGTGGTAAATAACAGATCTTTAACCGCTTGCTTACGCGCGCGGCTTCGGCTGGTTTCCGACCTGCCGGATGGCCGCCCCCGCGGCGAACGTCTCAGCACTCGCGCGGGAAGGGGGCCCAGGGCGCGGGCAGCGAGATGGACACCCGCAACACGAGCTCGTCCCCGGCGCCGGGCCCGCCGCCTTCCTCCGCGAGCCGGGACAGGACAGCCTGGCGCACCCGGGGCATCAACTGCTCCAGGTTCTTCGCCCGGGCTTCGCAGCCCGGCAGACCGGGAACGGACGCGCGGTAGCTGCCGTCCTCCCCCTTCTCCACCGCCACCTCGAATTCCTGCATCAGGTTCACCTCTCGTCAGCCTCCATCCAGTGCTCGATTTCCGCCTTCAGAATTGGCAAGTGGACGGTAGCCGCCTCCCAGACAATGGCTTCATCGACCGCATCGTATCCGTGGGCGATAATATTGCGGAAGCCTGCAATCCGCTGGGCGTTTGTAATCCTTGAAAACAAAGAGGGAGCCACGATGTCAAAAAGAGTTTTCTTGATCTCAAGCGGCATACAGCAACGTCCGGGTTTGCTCTATCACTTTCCTGAAGAAAGAATCCCGGATCGCGTCTGTGACGATGACATCCACCGGCCTTGATACCAGTCTCTCCAGCTCCTCTTTCAACTCAAAAAACCAGTTGAAGAGATCCCCCTTTCCCCGGTCGAATTCGACAAGAAAGTCCACATCGCTCCCCGGACCGAACTCCTTCGTAACCGCCGAGCCGAAAAGTTCCAGGCGCCTGACATACAAGCGCTTGCAGAGGGCGGCGATCTCTGGTTTGATCTTGTCAATCTCCAACATGAACTTCACCTCGTGCGGTTCAAACTTCTCCGACCGAAAGAAAGTGGTCCCTCTTTGTTTCGCAGCCCGAACATCCTCCCCATTTTTCTTCAAGATTCATTGTATCGCGATGCCCACCGTATTTCGAGCCACAAATTAGGATAATCCTCACTCGTGCCTCGGCAAAACTTCACGGACAGAGAACAGGCAGAACAACCTTTCTCTTGCGTGTGGTCCGTGGTTCCGACCTCCCCTGTCCGGAATGGGTTACGACCCGTTTTCGCGTTGACATCCCGGCGGATTCGCCCTATGTTTCGGGACGTACACCGGTTCTTTTCGGATTTTCCATCGGGGTTGGGATCGGGGTCGCTGTCGCAATCGGGATCGAGGTCGGAATCAAAGGACGAAAGGACCAAAGGGACCAAAGGGACGCAAAGGACGGCCAGGGGCTGACGATGAGGGAGACGGGATCGGAGGCTGCGACGACGGCGACAGCGACGACGGCGACAGCGATACCCACAGCGATGGCAATGCCGGTTACGGTCTCGTTGCATCCGGCACCGGCTTGTCGCGGTCCTTTTGGTCCTTTGGGTCCTTTTGGTCCTTTCGTCCTTTCGCCTCGAAACCGCCGGTGACAGCGAAACCAACCCCGAAGGAAGCACCGGTGAGCGACGAATGACGGTCGTTCGATGGTGTCCGCGGAACATCGAAAAAGACGGAGGGCCCCATGGGGTTTTTCAAGCGCGACTACGAGAAGGTCTCCGAGGCGCCCACGCACCCGGCGTCGCCGGCGGCGGGGCGGCCCCGCTTCGACGTGGCGGACCTCTACCAGGGCCCCGTGGACGACGGCCGCGCCGCGGAGCCCGGCGCGGTGCCGCTGGACGAGAAGTTCCGCCAGGTGTACTTCTGGGTCACCAACCACGCCATCATCAGCCCCCACTACGATATCGAGTACAACGACACGCCGCCCCTCTCCTACGAGTTCGGCGACGCGAAGGTCACCGTTCGGCTTCCGAGCGACCAGAGCTACTCCAGTTTCGTGCTGCTGCCCCTCCTCACCCTGGCGGTGCGGCGCCGCTGCCTGCTGGTGGGCGGCCCCGGGCGGGGGAAAACCGCCATCGCCATCCTCATGGGCGTCCTGTCGGGCTACTCGTTGCGGGAGATCCGGCGGGCCATCCAGCACGGCCAGCCCCAGATGACCGTGGCGGACCTCCTGGGCAACCCCCTCCCCAGCTCCATGGTGAGCGCCGCCAGCAACGAGGACATCCGCATCGCCTGGCGGAAGTGGCTCGGGATGCGCATCAAGATCATCGACGAGTACAACCGCATCCCCACCCGCACCCAGTCCGCCCTCCTCACCGTCATGGCGGACAACTACGCCGAGATGTACGACCAGGTCTTCGAGTGCCCCGAGGCGGCCTGGTACCTCACGGCCAACGACGACGCCGGCGGCGGGACCTACCAGGTGATCGAGGCCCTGCGCGACCGTATCGACGTGGTGGTCCGGGCCCTCCACTTCAACACCCGTTTCCTCGGGGAGCTGCTGACGCGCCTCGAGGAGAACGTCCGCCCCGAGGAGGTGGTCCCGTCCCGCCTCGTCTTCACCGAGACCGAGCTGGACGCCGCGGAGGCCCAGGTCCGCGCCGTGGGCTTCCCCGCCCCGCTCCTGAAGCGTCTGGAGTTCTTCGCGGGGCACTTCGAGTTCTTCGAGCCCGCCGCCCACCAGGTGGAGTACATGACCAAGGACACCGTCAAGCTCGCCGGCGCCGACCTCGTCGCCCTCGCCGCCGGGGAGACCGGCCGCGACCGCGCCGTGGACCTGGGCGGCCAGACCTTGAACGGCCTCTCGGTGCGCGCCCTCATGACGGCCCTGGCCTACGTCAAGGCCGCGGCCTGGTTCCGGGGGAGACCCAGCGTCGACTTCGAGGACGTCCGGCAGGTCCTCCCCTTCGTCCTCCAGGACAAACTGGTGCCCAACCCCGAGAGCCCCTTCTTCGAGCAGGGCCGCAACGCCGCCCTCCGGACCGACCGCGTGAGCTGGATCCGCAGCCTTTTCGACGCCGCGTGCAAGGAGTACGACCGCCTCGACCTCGACCGCGCGGACCCGCTGACCCCGCTGGAGGAGGAGTTCGGCAGCGGCCTCGTGGGGGTCGCCGAGGGCGACGTGCGCAGGCGCCTGGCGAAGGTGGAGAAGGTGCTCCGGGAGTGGAGCGCCTCCCGCAAGCTCTACGGCCACATGTACGACCGGATCCTGAAGCTGAAGTACCTCCACCAGCGCTACACCAACTACCTGCGCTGGCTGAAGTGGAAGCCGTGATCCACCCCGTCTTCCAAAACGTCCTCGCCCGGGACCGCGACGCCTTCAATGCACGCTTCGCCGAGGCCCGGGAGCGTTGGCCCGGACTCGACGCCGGGGAGTACCTGGAGCACCTCCGCGGCCCGGTGGACCGCCTGGTGTCGGCGGCCGCCGGCGGGGGTCTCCCCAACCTGGACGCGCTGGTCCACGCCCTCTGCGACGTCTCCCTCGACCTCTTCGCCCTGCGGCTGCTCGGTCCCCGGGCCGTCTCGCCCCTCCCCGCCCGGGCCTGGGAGACGGCCCTGCCCCGGCTCCTGCCCCACCTGGCGGCGGCCCCGCGGCAGGTCCTGGCGGCGGTCTTCAACGGCGCCCTGGCGGTGGCTGAACACGGGCGACCGGCGTTGGAGCGCTGGACGGCGGCCCTGGCCGGGGTTTCCCCCCTGGCCCGCAACCCCGGCGAACTGCTGGCGGCGGGGCAGGTCCTGGCCTGGACCGTCGGTCTCGCCCACTATCGCCCGTCGGCCCTGGCGGTGTGCCGGACGCTCCCCCCGCCGCTGCAGGCCGCGGTCCTGGGGACCCCCGGCGTGGACGAGGCCGGGGTGCGCCGGGCGCTGGAGGGCCTGTGCATCAGCCGGTGGTACGACCCTCGCCGACCGGGGCCCGCCGAAAGCCTGGCCCTCCGGGTCATGGCGCGAACGGGCGCCTTTCGCGGCTTCGGCGGCCCCTTCGCCCGCCCGCCGTGGGTGGCCGCGGACGGCCGCCGCCTCCTGGCCACCGACGGCGAAACGGTCCGGGAAATCCACGCCGACCACTTCGGCTGCACCCTCACCCGGGCGGACGACCCGGTCCCGCCCCGGCCGTCCGGGACGGCGGTGGCGGCCCACCTTCAGCCCGGGGGCCGGGTGCGCTTCCGGGGCCTGGAAGCGTGCGTCCCCGAGCTGTCCGGCGCCGGCACCGCCGCCGCCGACGGCGAGACCCTGGCGGTGGCCCTGGAACGGAGCCACGTCGTGTGGCTCCTGGCGGCGGTGCCGGCGTGAGGGCGAAGGACGCCGCGCTCGCTTCCCTGCAGGCCGGGTGGGAGGCGTGCTGGCCGGCGGCCCTGGCGGCCTGGAGCCCCTTCCTGCGCCTGAGGCCGCCCACGTGGCGCCTGAGGGAGGAGGACGAGGGGATCTACGATTCCATCGCCATGATCCGGCTCCTCGACCACACCGTGGTGATCAACCTCCGGAAAATCCAGGAACTGGGACTGGACCAGCGCGACCCCGCCATCCCGGCCCACGAAGCCGGTCACCACGCCCTGGCCACCGCCATCCTGGCCCACGAGGCGGGGCACCACGCCCTGTGCCCCGCCGACCTGGCCGACAACGGCCGCCTCCTGGCCCGCATGCGCGCGGGCCTCCCCACCCGCGAGGCCTTCGCGGGACTGGCGGCCAACCTCTACGCCGACCTCCTGGTCAACGACCGTCTCCAGCGCGGCGCCGGCCTCGACATGGCCGCCGTCTACCGGGCGCTCAGGGGCAAAACGAGGGAAGACGACCGGCTGTGGCGCCTCTACATGCGGATCTACGAGGTCCTGTGGGCCCTGCCGGGCGGGACGCTGGCGGCGGCGGGGCCGCCCGACCCCGCCCTGGAGGTGGACGCCGGCCTCGGGGCCCGGGTCGTCCGCGTCTACGCGAAGGACTGGCTCAAGGGCGCTGGCCGCTTCGCCGCGCTGCTGCTCCCCTACTTTCTGGAGATACCGGAGCAGGAAGGCCTGGGCCGGGGGCGGATGATCTGGCTCGACACCGCGCAGGCGGGCGCCGGGATCGAGGTCCCCGACGGCCTGGCCGAGATCGAGGCGGACGAGGAGGCCGCCGTCCACCCCGCCGAGGACCCGCTGGTGACGGGGGAGGCGGCGGCCCCCGAGAAGGCGCCCGTGGCGGGTGACGGGAAGGAGACCGTGGGCGGGGTGAAGACGTACCGCGACCCCGAGGCGTACACCGCGCTGATGCGGGGCCTCGGGGTGGACGTTCCCGAGCAGGACCTGGTCGCCCGCTACTACCGGGAGCGGGCCATTCCCCACCTGATCCGCTTTCCCGTCAAGGTCCTCGGGAAATCCATGGAACCCCAACCCGAGGGCGTGGACGTGTGGGACACGGGCCGAAGCCCCCAGGAGATCGACTGGGTGGAGACGGCCGTCCGCAGTCCGGTGGTGATCCCCGGCGTGACCACGGTCCGGCGGCTCCACGGGGCGGTGGAGGGCCCCGAGCCCGCCCGGGTCCCCACCGACCTCTACCTCGGCATCGACTGCTCGGGCTCCATGCTCAACCCGGCGGCGCATCTCTCCCACCCGGTCCTGGCGGGCGCCATCGTGGCCCTGTCGGCGCTGCGGGCCGGGGCGCGGGTGATGGCGTGCCTCTCCGGCGAACCGGGAAAATTCCACCAGACCCGCGGGTTCATCCGCAACCCGGCGGAAGTCCTGGAGGTCCTGGTCAACTACCTCGGCACCGGCTACGCCTTCGGGGTCCTCCGGCTGGAGGATGCGTTCCTGAAAGGGCCGCCCCCCCGCAATCCCGTCCACGTCATGGTGGTGTCCGACCACGACATCTTCCACATGCTGGAGGACGCACCGGACGGCTGGGGGGTCGCCGCCCGGGCCCTGGCGGCGGCGAGGGGGGGCGGCACCTTCGTGCTGCACATGCCGGAGTCTTACGCATCGCCCGAGGTTCAACGACTCCGGGAGCAGGGCTGGAACGTCCACTTCGTCAACACCCAGGAGGAAATGGTGGACTTCGCCCGCGCCTTCGCCCGCCGACTTTACAGGAAGTGACGGGCGCGAAACCGGGGGAAGCCACAAAGAGAGCAGAAACCGCAAAGAAAGCAAAGAGAGCAAAGAAAGCAAAGAAAAAGAGAGAAGAAAGCAGAGAGTGGGGAGAATGGGAATGATGGGATGAATGGGATAAATGGGATAAATGGGATGAATGGGATGAATGGGATGAAGGGGATGAAGGGGATGAAGGGGAGCGATGAGAAGAAACGGATCACGGTGCGGGATCCCCGAACCGGACCGCGGAGAAAAAGTGGCCGCCCACCCTGTCCTTTGGGTCGTTTTGGTCCTTTAAGTCCTTTCGTCCTTTCCCGGAAAACCAGAACGCCCTCGAGCGGTTGATTTCCGGCCTGTCCTGTTTCTTCGCGGGAATTCGGTCCGCCTTCCCGACAAACAAGGGGCGGTTCTCTTTCGTGCGGTTTGCGGTTCCGTTTTCAAGTGTTTCGTGGTCGCTGTTTCGTGTGGTTCTTGGTTTATACTCCGAGTGAGGTTGGCATGCTTCCTGAGATGTCCCTGGACCGCCTGATGCACCGACTGAGCGAGTGCCCCCCGGACTTCCTGGCGGAGCCCTGCCTGCGGGGGAAGGGCGCCGTCCGGGTGGACGCCGTGGTGCACGACCTGGTCCTCGACCTGGCGGGCGTGTCACTCTCCGAACTGGAACTCCGCGCCTTCACGGGGCCTGGCAAGGGCGACCGCGACTGGCTCCGGCTGGTGCTGGTCGGCTGCTGGCTCCTGGCGGACGAGAGCCTCCGGCAGCCACCGCCCCCGCCCGCCCGCGTCCAGGCCTTCCTCGACGATCGCCTGAGGGAACTGGCGACCGTGGTCAACGCCGACGCCTTCGTCGGGGACCCGGACCGTCGGGAGGAGCTGGTTCGCCTCTGCCTGCGGTCGCTGGGGATCGAACCGCCGGGCGAGACGATGGAGCAGGCGGCGGACCGCCTCGCCACCCTCGACAGCGTCCGCCGGGCGCAGCTCATCGAAGCCACCCGGGCCCAGCAGGAGCGGGCGCGGGAACTGCGGGAACGCCTCCGGGCGGAGAAGGCCCGGGAAGCCGCCGCCCGGGCCGCGAGCGACTGGTAGAGGCGATTGGTCTCTGAACAACCCTGGACGAGGATCGTTTCCTCGGTTTCACGCAAAGGCGCGAAGACGCAAAGCTTCGCAAAGGTCCCTCTTTTCCCGGTTCCGACTTTGCGAGGCTTGGCGGCTTTGCGCCTTCGCGAGAGGTTGAGATCGCCTGTTTTTTTCTGGTGAGTCCGCGTGATCCGTATTCATCCGTGGTGCTTTTCCGGTTCATCCGGGTTGGGATAGCGAGGCAAGGCATGGAGACGGAACAGTTCATCCCCGCTGAGCAGAGAGAGCGAAACCCCCTGATCACGGTCGGGGCCTGGGAGCGGCTCCGGGGGATTCTCCAGCACCCCGACGCCCCGGCGTGGAACTTCGCCACCGGCGACCGGCTGCTCCCGGGAGACCTCCCCGCCGTGGACGTCGTGCGCCGGTCGATCCGGGAAGGCCGCCGCCCCGGCGACGGCCGCCCCCCGGCCGCGATCCGCGCCTGGGCGCGGGCGATGCGCCGCCGCTCGCCCTGGTTCGCGGACGCGCTGCCGAAAGGGCTGAATCTGGCCCGCGACTGGGCCCGGGTACCCACGATGCGCCGTGCGGACCTCGCCGCCCGCCTCGAGCGGATCGTTCCCCGCGACGCCGACCTTTCCCGCCTCATCACCTACGAGACCTCGGGGGTGACCGGCCACGCCCTCTACGTCCCCCACCACCCCGTCACCATGGCGACGAACCACGCCTTCCTGGAATTCGTGCTGGAACGCCACGGCGTCCGGCTTTCCTTCGACGAGACGGTCACGGCCTGCGTCAACCTCAGCGCCCACCGAACCACGGTCGTCTTTGCCACCGTCTTCGCGGTATGGGGCAACGCCGCCTTCGCCAAGGTCAACCTGCACCCGCATGCCTGGACCCCCGCGGCGGCCCGCCGTTTCCTCGCGGACCTTGCGCCCCTCTTCCTGACGGGCGACCCGTTGGGATACGCCCGGTTGCTGGCCTGGGAAATCCCGGTGAAGCCCGCCGCCATGATCAGCTCGGCGGTCGCCCTGGATTCCGGCCTGAAGCGGCGACTGGAGGACGCGTACGGCTGTCCGGTGATCGACACCTACGCCACTACGGAGACCGGCGTCATCGGCTACGCCGCCCCCGACGCCCCCGGTTTCACCCTCCTGCCCGCCGACCTCTACGTCGAGATCGTGGACGCGGACGGCCGACCCGTCCCCGAGGGTGAACCGGGCGAGATCAGCGTCACCGGCGGGCGAAACCCCTACCTCCCACTGCTCCGTTACCGGACCGGCGACGTCGCCCGCCTCTCCTGGAGCGACCCGCCGGGGGCCGACCCCGTCCCGCGCCTGCTGGACCTCCAGGCCCGGGCCCCGGTGACGTTCCGCGCGGCGGACGGCAGCCGGGTGGGGCCGGTGGACATCGGCCGGGTCATCCGGGAGTGGATCGTCCTGCAGCACGCGTTCGTGCAGCACCGCGACGGGTCGTGCACCCTCGCCCTCCGCCCCGCCCCGGGCTGCCCCCTGGACCCCGCCGCCATCGCGAAGCGGCTCCGGGCGCTTTTCGGGAAGGGGGTCAGGATCACCGTCCGCATCGACGAGCGCCTCGGTGACGACCAACCGGGCGGAAAGGTGGTCCCGTTCTGCTCCGAACTCGACCCCGCCTGACCGCCGCCGGGTTAGGCTGTAGGCTATAGGCTGTAGGCTGTAGGTCCGGAGGGGTTCCCATCGAGGTCGGTATCGGTATCGGGGTCGGTATCGCAATCGCTATCGGTATCGCAATCGCCGTCGCAATCGCCGTCGCAATCGCAATCGCAATCGCAATCGCATGCGCTGTCGCAGCCGCACTCGCACGCGCTGTCGCACTCGACCGGGGACGCGCTCGCGACCGGGATCGGCGGCCCCCTTGTCGACTACAGCCCGCAACCCTCGATCTTCTCCCTTCCTTTTGCAGTCTTCCTTTGCGATCTTTGCGCCTTTACGAGATCAAGATCCGGGTCGGCTCTCGCCAAGGCGCCAAGATCGCGAAGGAAAACGAATCGCCAGGGAGGCGGCACGAGCGCAGGAACGGTCAACGTTGCGGGCTTTTCAGACCGGTTGAACAAGCCCTCGACTCTGGGGTACAATTCGGACAGGCGCGGCCGCCGGGAGCCGCCCGGCGTGAAATCCGGGATCGCGGCCGCCCACGGGGAGGAAATCCCGGTCATGCACGACGACGCGCCCGACCTCGCGGGGCACGAGGAACTGTTCGGCGACTACGCCTTCGGGATGGACCTGGAGCGCCTGAGCCGGCCCCTGGTGCTGCCCGCCGCCCTGGCCTCCCTGGCGGCCTGGATCCCCTTCCTCCTGGTGGACCGCCATCTCTTCCCCGGCAACGACCTCGTGACCGCCCTGAGGCTCGGCCTCACCGTCGTCGGGGCCGGCGTCCTCGCCCTGCTGGCCCTCCCCCGGGTCCGCGAGAACAGCCACGTCCTCCTCCTGGCCCTCTTCGCCTACCTGAACCTCTCGGCCGGCGCCATCCTCGGGCTGGTGGGCGGCGACCCCGTGTACCTCGGCGGCTTCAGCATCATCCTGCTGATCCTCCCCATGGCGCCCCTGGGCCGCAAGAATTCCCTGTGGCTGATCGCCCTTTCCATCGCCCTCTTCGCCGCCCTTGGCCTGTGCCGGGGGATGCGCTTCGACACCCCCCAGCGGCTCTACGGGCTGTTCAACTTCGCCGAGGCGACGCTCATCGCCGTCGTGGCGGCCGTTCTCCTCGAACGGGCCCGCCGCGACAACTTCGTCGCCCAGCAGACCATCCACCTGAGCAACATCCAGCTCCAACGGGTGCAGCTGAAGCTCATGGAGGCCAACCGGAGCCTGGAGACCACGGCCGACGAGCTGCGGCGGACCAACGAGGAACTTCGGCAGGTGAACGACCTCAAGAGTTCCATCCTCGCCGTCGCCGCCCACGACCTGAAGAACCCGCTCCAGGTCGTGACCGGGTTCTCGAAACTTCTCCGGCGGCGGATCAAGGAAGACCGGAAGGGGATCGAACAGCTGGAGATGATCATCAGCGCCTCCGAGAAGATGGTGACCCTCATCAACGAGCTGCTGGACACCGTGGTCATCGACACCGGCCGCCTCCAGCTGGTGGAGGAGGAACTGCTCCTGGGGCCGCTGGCGGAGTCGGTGGTCAGCCTCAACCGGCCGCTGGCGGCGCGAAAGGGGCAGACCCTCGTGCTGGAGCCCGGGGAGGGGTGTCGCGTGCGGGGGGACCGGCTGCGCCTCCAGCAGGTCATGGACAACCTGGTGAGCAACGCCGTCAAGTTCTCGCCGCCGGGGGGGGTGATTTTCCTGCGGCTGTGCCGGGAGAACGGGGAAGTCCGCTTCGAGGTCCACGACCGGGGGCCCGGCCTGTCGGAGGGCGACCGGGAGCGGGTCTTCGGGCGATTCCAGCGCCTCAGCGCCCGGCCGACGGGCGGCGAGCACTCCACGGGCCTGGGGCTCTCCATCGTCAAGGACCTGGTGGAGCTGCACCGGGGGAGCGTGGAAGTGGAGAGCGAGCCGGGCCAGGGGGCGGTGTTCCGGGTCCGCATCCCCGCCCTCCCCGCCCCAGCACCTCCCCCCCCGCCCAATCCTGAGTGAACCACAGAATACGCAGAATAAGCAGAAAGAGTTATATTATCTATTTTTTCGGTCTATCTGAGAGACGGAGATGGTGTCATCGGAAGGCCATCACGGTTCCCCGTTCGTGCTCCCGTTTTGGCGTCCCTTCTCCGGGTCGGTCCGGATGATGCGTTCGTATTCCACAAGGGGGAAATGCCCGAAATTGACAAGGTAACCGACGGTCATGCCGGAAACTTTCAAGTAATTGTGAAGCTGGGCACGATACTCGGGAATCAGCGCCGAGACCGCTTTGAGTTCCACCACAATCTGGCTGAAACACAGAAAATCAGGTTGATATTTCCTCTTCAAGCGTCGCTTCTTGAAATCGATGGTGAGGTTCGGGTTCGCCTCGAAGGGAATTCCCCGGTCTTCGAACTCGTACTCGAGGCACTCCTGGTAAACAGCCTCAAGGAAACCACACCCCATCACCTTGTACACTTCAAACACGGCACCCAGGATTGCGTATCCCTCGTCTTTCAAAGGAAAACCGTCCGAATCGGAAGCACTCTGCCTGACCCCCATCATCCACCTCCTCTTCCTCAAGTTCTTTTCACACCCTCCTCCGGCCCACTTCCCACATCTTTCAAATCTCTTCCACCCCCTTCACGAATTCTCTTCTCATCTCTGGCATCACCTCTTTCCATCCTCAAACCCTATAATCGCTACACTTCTACATCTGCGTGTTCTGCGTATTCTGCGGTTCAGAACAGATCATCGCCGACGGGAAGAATCATGACCTCAGGGCAATCACTCCCTCCTATATCAACGTTTCTGCGGAAGAAATTCCGAGTTTTTTTTCGGGTTTTGTGCGGCTGTTCTTACTCGGCGGTAAAGTCGGGGGCGAGGGCGGCGATCTTGTGGGCTAATTCGTTTAATGCAAACGGCTTGTGGATGGTGTCCTGCGCGCCCAGGTCCAGGAGCGACCGGACCCGGCCGTCAATCTGGAAACCGGAGGCAACAATGACCCGCACGTCCGGCCGGATCTTTCGCAGCTCGAGGAAAGCCTCCCGCCCGGACATCCGCGGCATCACCACGTCCAGCAGGACCACCCGGATCTCCGCGTGCCGGGCGCGGAAGACGTCCACCGCCTCCAGGCCGTCCCCGGCCAGCAGGACCGTGTACCCGCAGTACTCCAGGAAGGCCTTCGCCGCGTCGCGGATGGCCTTCTCGTCATCCACCACCAGGATGGTCCCGGTGCCCCGCGGGAGGGGCTCCTCCTCCCCGGCCCCCGCCCCGCCCGCCTTCTCGCCCGCCGGGACGGGGAAGTACACGTTGAAGGTGGAGCCGATGCCGGGCTCGGAGTAGACGTCGATGAAGCCGCCGTGCTGCTGGACGATGCTGTAGACCGTGGACAGGCCGAGCCCCGTGCCGACCCCTTTCTGCTTGGTGGTGAAGAAGGGGTCGAACATCTTGGCGATGATCTTCGAACTCATCCCCACGCCCGTGTCGCTGATGCTGACCACCCAGAACGCCTTCAGCTCCCCGGCCTCGGGGTGGGTGTAGCAGAAGATCTTGTCGGAGAGGATTTTCCGCAGGGACACCGTCAGGGTCCCCCCCGGCGGATCCGTCTCCGGGCGCATGAGGGTCATGGCGTGGGAGGCGTTCACGCAGAGGTTGAGGAGGACCTGCTCCACCTGCGTGGCGTCCGCCCGGACCCGGGCCGCTTCCGCGGGCGGGGACCACCGGATCCCGATGGACTTGTCGAAGGTGTTCTCGCAGAGGGTAATCACGTTGGACACCGACACGCCGAGGTCCACGCTCTCGAAGGCCAGTTCCTGCTGCCGGGACAGGGTCAGCAGCCGCTTCACCATGTCCGCCGCCCGTGCGGAAGCCTCCTCCATGACCCGGAGGTGCGGCTCCAGTTCCTGGACGCCGATGGACGATTTGCCGCGGTACTTGAACTTGATGACCGACAGCGTCCCCGAGATGCCGCCCAGGACGTTGTTGAAGTCGTGGGCGAGCCCGCCGGCCAGGGTGCCGATGGTCTCCATCTTCTGGGCCTGCCGGAGCTGGGCCTCCGCCTGCTTCATCTCCGTGATGTTGGTGACCAGGGCGAAGGAGCCCCGCCGGCGGCCGTCCGGGTCGAAGAGGGGCGAGGCGTTCACCAGGCAGTGGACGGGGGTGGTGTCGGGCTTGATGAGCGTGAGGGCGTAGGAGCCCGTCTTCCCCTTCGCCCGCCTCCCCACCTCCTCCTGGAAGCTCTCCAGGTCCTCCTGGCGGATGAAGTCGAAGAAGCTCCGGCCCAGGAGTTCCTCCCGGGGGCGGCCCATGATCCGGCACAGCTCCGGGTTCACGTCCAGGACGATCTCCTGCTCGTCCACCTCGATGAAGCCTTCCTGGGCGGTCTCCAGGAAGGTCAGGAGCCGCTGCTCGCTCTTGCGGACCTGCGCCTCCGCCCGCTGCCGCTCGAGGACCTCCCGGTTCAGGACCCGGTTGGTTTCCTCCAGTTCGCGCGCCCGCCGGCGGATGTGGCGGACCCGCAGGCGGTAGAGCCCGAAGACGGCCAGCACCAGCACGGCCGCCGTCAGGACCCGGAAGCCGGTGGTCCGCCAGAAGGGTGGCACGACGACGACCCGGACGGACACGCCCTCCGGGTTCCAGACGCCGTCGTTGTTGCAGGCGATGACCCGGAAGGTGTACTCGCCCGGGTCCAGGTTGGTGTAGGTGGCCGTCCGGTGGCCGGCATCGGTCTGGACCCAGTCGGCGTCGAACCCCTCCAGGCGGAACTTGTACCGATTCCGGCCCGGTGCGGTGTACTCCAGGCCCGCGAATTCGAAGGCGAGGTACTTGTCGGCGTGGGAGAGGACGATCTCCCGGGTCTCCGAAAGCGGCCGGGGAAGCGCGGCTTCCCGGTTGAACACCCGGAACGAGGTCAGGACCACCGGCGGCACGTGGGGGTTGTCCCGGACGTTCCGGGGGAAGAAACTCGTCATTCCCCACAGCCCGCCGAAGAACATCTCCCCGTCCGCGCCCCGGAAGAAAGCCCCCCCGTTGTAGGCGTTGTTTTTCTCCCCCACGGGGACCGTGTAGGCCCGGGCCTCCCCGGTGGCGGGGTCGAACCGGGCCACGCCCCGGGGGGAACTGACCCAGAGCTTGCCGTCGCCGTCCGCCAGGACGCCGGACACCAGGTCGGACGGGAACCCCGTGTTCTCCGAGTAGCTCCGGAAGGTGCGGGCCTTCACGTCGAACCGGTTCAGGCCGCCGCCCCAGGTCCCGACCCACAGGACGTCGGCGTGCCCGGAGGGGTCGCGCTCGATGCAGGTCACCCGCCCGTTGCTCAGGGATGCGGGGTTGCCCGGGTCGCTGGGGAAGTGCTCGAAGACGCCCGTGCCGGGATCGAAGCGGTCGAGCCCCTCCCAGGTCCCCACCCACAGCTTCCCGCCGCCCGCGGGAAGAAGAGCGTACACCTTGTCGTTCCCCATGCTCAGGGGGTTGCCCGGGTCGTGCAGGTAGCGGACGCACGCCCCGGTCGCCTTGTCGAAGCGGTTCAGCCCGCGGTCCCGGGTCCCGACCCAGAGGTACCGGTCGGGCTCGACCGGGTCGTCGATCACCCGTTGGATCTCGTCGGAGCTGAGACTCGCGGGGTTCGCGGGGTCGTGGAAATGGCGCCGGAACACCCCCGTGCGGTCGTCGTAGCGGTTGAGGCCCCGCATGGTCCCGACCCAGAGCGTCCCCTGGCCGTCCTCGTAGAGGTCGAGGACGTAGTTGAAACTGAGGCTGTCCGGACGGGCAGGGTCCCGGAGAAAGTGGGTGAAGACGCCCGTCGCCCGGTCGTACCGGTCCAGGCCCTCGGTGGTCCCGATCCAGAGGGCGCCCCGGCGGTCCTGCACGATGTCCCTCACGGTGTTGTGGATCAGCGAATTCGCTTCACCCGGCCGCTGGAGCACGGCCGTGAACATCGGGGCCTTGTTGTCGGCCTTGTTGATGCCGCCGCTCCACGTCCCCACCCAGAGGACCTGGGAACGGTCCTCGCAGAGGGAGACGATCATGCTGTCGTTGAGCCCGGCGGAGAAGAAGGGGTTGTGGAGGAAGCGGACGAAGCCCGGCGGGTCCTCCACCCGGAGGTTGAGCCCCTTGTCGGTGCCGACCCAGAGCCGGCCGGCGGAGTCGCGGAGCAGGACGTTGACGAAGTCGTCGCTGAGGCTCGCGGGGTCCTGCTCCACCTTCCGGAACACCGTCACCGCACCGGTCCGGAGGTCGAGCCGGTTGAGACCGCCCCCGAGCGTTCCCGCCCAGAGGGTCAAAGGGTCGGTGAACGCGATGGCCTTCACGTGATCGTGGCTCAGCCCCCCCGGGCCGGCCCGGAAGTGGGTGAAGCGGTTGAGCCGGACGTCGAAGCGGTCCAGGCCGCCGGCGGTGGCGACCCACAGGACGTTGCCGCCGCTCCCCGGCTGCTCGAGGATGCCGTTGACCGTGTCGTGGCCGAGGCTCCCGGGGTCGTCCGGGAGGTGGCGGTAGGTGGTGAACCGACGCCGGTTGACCTCCAGCCGCTGCATCCCCCCCTTGAGGGTCCCGATCCAGAGGAAGGGGGAGGAGGCGGCGCCCCCCTCGAGGAGCGCGGTGACCTGCCCGTCGCTCAGGCTGTTGGGGTTGGGGGGGTCGGGCAGGAAATGGTCGAAGGCCCCCGACTCCGGGTCGAGCCGATCCAGGCCCCGGGTCCCCGCGGCGGCCCAGAGGTTCCCCCGGCGATCCTCCAGCAGGGCGTGGACGGCGTTGTCGGCCAGCGAGCCCGGGTCGGCGGGCCGGTGCCGGTAGTTGACGAAACGGTAGCCGTCGTAGCGGTTCAGGCCGCCCTCGGTGGCGAACCACATGAACCCCTTCCGGTCCTGGATGATGCAGGTGACCGAGACCTGGGAGAGCCCCTCCTCCAGGGAGAGGTGGTTAAACAGCAGGTCCTTGCCGCGGGCGTGGATCAAGGGCGCCCACAGGAGGGCCCCCACCAGGGTGAAAAGAGCGGGAAGGGCGAAGCGGGCGGGCCCGGACGGCTCCGGGCAGCCGGGGATTCGCCCGCGCCGGCTTCCCGGGCGGCGCCCCGGAACCGTGGGATACCCGTTCTCGTTCGGTTGAGACATCGGCGCCCCTGTCGAGTCAGTCTGACGGCCCGGTAAAGCGTATTCATCTCTCACGGAGGCACGGAGAAATGCGAATCGGATCTGACGGGCTCAACAATCGTAAGGGTTCTTCCCCGTGTCTCCCTGCCTCAGTGAGATCAGAATCCGGGCTATTGCAGGCCCGAAAGTTACCGCGGCAAAACGGAGCCGCGACCGAGAAATGGTGGCAACTGCAAAATCTTCAACCGCTTGCCTACGCGCGCGGCGCTGACGGGTTTCCCGTCGGCCCAACCGCCACCCCGTTTTACAGATACGGCCGGTGACCGGTCAGGGATTCACGCCCTGCCCCGATTCCCGAAAAATCGCCCGGACCCCTCCCGGCCCCCGTCCCGGTTTACGTCGCCGGGGCCAGCCGGCCGGGCCCGCACCCCTCGCCGCCCGGGCCGTCACGGCACGAGCACCACGCGGAAGCCCGTGTCGTTGTCGGGGTCGGTGGGGGGCAACCCCCACCGGGTGGCGGGCCGGAGGTCCGAAGGGCCGTCGGCCCAGCCGCCGCCCCGGATCGCCCGCCGGTCGCCGGTCGCGGGGCCCGCGGGGTCCGTCGCCGCCTGGTCGGACGGGTAGACGTCGGTGTAGAAGTCCCCGCACCACTCCCAGACGTTCCCCAGCATGTCGTGAAGACCCCAGGCATTGGGCTTGAGGGACCCCACGGGGTGGGTCCGGCCCTGGGCGTTGGCGGTGTACCAGGCGTGGGACGGGAGCTGGGACTCGTCCCCCGCGAAGGGCCAGCGGGTCGGGGCGCCCGTCCGGCAGGCGTATTCCCACTCCGCCTCCGTGGGGAGCCGGTAGACCCGGCCCTCTTTCCGCGACAGCCACTCGCAGAAGGCCCGCGCGTCGTTCCAGGTGATGCAGACCACCGGGTCCTGTCCGCTCTGGGGAAAGCCGGGGCTCTGCCAGGACACCCCGGCGGTGGGGACCCAGTCCTTGCCGTTGCTGGCGAAACCCGTCCCGCTCACTTCCGCCTCGGAGCGGTACCCGGCCGCCAGGGCGAACTGGCGGAACTGGTCCACGGTGACCTCCGTGGTCTGGAGGAAGTAGGGTTTCGTGAGGCGGACCGCGTGGGGGGGGCCCTCGTTGGGGTCCTCCTCCGACCCCATCTTGAAGGCGCCGGGCCCGACCCAGACGAAGACCATCCCCAGGGAGTTGCGGAACGGCCTGCCCGCTTCCGGGAAGAGGGTCGCGTCGGCGACGGACGGGCCGGCGGCGGGAACGGCGGTCCCCGTGGCGGGCGAAGCCTCGGGCGCAGCGGGGGCGCCGGCCTGTCCGCCGGGCCTGAACACGAAGAAGAAGACTATGCCCAGGACAATCGCCAGAGCCGCCGCCGACCAGGCCAGGGCTTTGACCCGGCCGCGGCGGACGGGGGGCGCGGCCCGGGTCGAAAGGGTGGTCTCCGGGGGACCTGCGCCGACCAGGGGGACCGGGGAGGCCCGCTTCATCGCCGCCGGCACGCCGGGGTGAAGGGCGGGGGCGGCACGAGGGTCGCGGATCGTGGGGCTCACCTCCGGCGGGCTCGGGACCTGGGCCCCCATCGCCGTTCCCTGCAGCGGCGGGGGGGTCATCGGCGGCGGCGGGACGGTCGGCGGCGGGGGTGTCATTGACGGCGACGGCCAAGGCGGCGGGCCGGCCGGTGCGACCGGCGGCGGGGTCGGCAGACGGGGCGGCGTGACGACGGTGGCCGCCAAGGCGGAGGAGGGCTTCACGATGGTGGCCCCGTTGTGACGTGAAGCGGGCCGGGCCTCGCGGGCCAGGGCCCGGGCGAACTCCGCGCAGGTGGGGAAGCGCTCGTCGGGTTTCTTGGCGAGGGCCCGGAGCACCACGGCCTCGACGCCCGGCAGGATGCCGGGGTTCCACCGCCCGGGCGGTTCCACCGGCCGGGTCTCGTGCTTGAGCATCACCGTTTCGGTGGACTCCCCCTCCTCCTGGATGAAGGGCGGACGCCCCGCCAGCATCTCGTAGATCACGCACCCGAAAGCGTAGACGTCCGAGCGCCGGTCCACGAGACGAGGGCGGAAGATCTGCTCGGGGCTCATGTAGTGGGGCGTCCCGATGGACGCCCCCGTCCGGGTCCGGCGCTCCTCGCCCAGCATGAGGGCGATCCCGAAGTCGGCGAGCAGGGGTTTCCCCGCCCGGTCCAGCAGGATGTTGGACGGCTTGACGTCCCGGTGGACGAGCCCCCGCTCGTGGGCGAAATCCAGGGCGTTGAGGACGGGCAGGGCGTACCGCGCCACGTCCGGCGCCGCCATGGGGCCGCCCCGGCGGAGGTGCGCCTCCAGGGACTCCCCGTCGATGAACGGCATGACGATGCAGTGCAGCCCCCGCTCGACGAAAAACTCGTGGATGGACAGGACGTTGGGGTGATCGAGCCGGGCCATGTTCTGGGCTTCGGCCCGGAACCGCTGCCCGAAGCCCTCGTCCGCCGCCAGGACCTCGGACATGACCTTCATGGCCCGGACCTGGTCCAGCAGCGTCTGGCGGGCCTTCCAGACCGTGGCCATCCCGCCCTTTCCGACGAAGGCCTCCAGCTGGTACTCCCGGATCATGTCGCCGACCTGGGGCATAAACCATCCTGACCCGAGGGGGTGGACACGGGCAACCGGGCGATCCAGGACCGCCCGCCCCACGACCCGGGGCGGTTCCAAACCTTGAACGGCCCGGCCCCCGGGCATTCCCCCCCTTTTCGATCGATCCTACGGGCCTATTATACCCGGAGACGGCCCCGAAAATCGAAGAGTTTGCGGGAGGGCCCCCAGAAAGTGTCCGCTTTCGGGACAGCCCGTCCCGGAACCGGACACCCCTTCCGGCGGAGTCCCCGTTCGCAGGCGAATCGCTTTCCGTATGTTCTGCGTATTCCGCGGCCTGGGACCGCAGAATACACAGAAGGCGCAGAAGGCGGGATCGATTGTCTAAACTTCACGTTTTTCACATTTAGAGAACTTCGGGTGGCGGAGGCGGTCTGAACCCGGAATTTGACGGCGGCCGAGAGAGGGGGTCGATGCCCGGTTTTTGGCACGGGATCTGCGTATTGAGACGTGCGGGGGTGAGACATGGACATTCAACATCGACCGGCAAAGGCGAAGAAGCGGATTCGGCAGATCGCCGTTTTCCTCCTGGTGGGAGGCGCCGTGGCCGCGGGGGCGTGGTTCGTGCTGCGGATGAAACCCGCGGTTCCCTCGGTGGAAAGGGCGTCCGTCTGGATCGACACCGTCCAGCGCGGGCGGATGCTGCGGCAGGTCCGCGGCGTGGGCACCCTGGTCACCGAGGAAGTCGCCCTGGTCCCGGCCCTGACGTCCGGGCGGGTGGTGCGGATCCTGGTGAAACCGGGGGCGCGGGTGAGCGCCGACACCGAGATCCTGGTCCTGAGCAACCCCGAACTCGAGGAGACCGTCGTGGACGCCCGGATGCAGCTCAAAGCCTCCCTGGCGGAACTCAACAACCTGCAGGTCCAGCTGGAGAGCCAGCGGTTGACCCAGCAGGCGGTGGAGGCCAGCGCCCTGTCCGACTTCAGCCAGGCCAAGCTGCAGGCCGACGTGAATTCCGAGCTTTCCCGGGACGGTCTCATCTCCGACGTCGAGCTCAAGCGCTCCCGCCTCCGGGCCGAGGAACTCAACACCCGCCACGCCATCGAGGTCAAGCGGCTGGCCATCGGCGCCGACGCCATGAAGGCCCAGCTGGAGGTCCAGCGCGCCCGGGTTGAACAGGTCCGCGCCCAGTGCCGGATCCGGGAGGAGCAACTGGCCGCGTTGCGGGTGCGGGCCGGCATCGACGGCGTGATCCAGGAGGTCCCCGTGGAAGTCGGCCAGCAGGTAGTCGCCGGCGCCAATTTGGCCCGGGTGGCCAACCCCGGCCGGCTCAAGGCCGAGATCAAGGTCCGGGAAACCGAGGCCCGCGACGTGGCCGTGGGCCAGCCCGCCACGGTGGACACCCGCAACGGCGTCATCCCCGGGCGCGTGGCCCGGATCGACCCCGCCGTCCGCAACGGCACGGTGACCCTCGACATCGCCCTCGAGGGTGAACTGCCCAAGGGTGCGCGCCCCGACCTCAGCGTGGACGGGACCGTGGAGATCGTCCGCCTCGACGACGTGGTGTACGTCGGCCGACCCGCCTACGCCCAGGAGAACGGCACGGCGAGCGTCTTCCGCCTCGAGGGGGACGGCACGGTTGCCGTCCGGGTTCCCGTCACCTTCGGCCGCACCTCCGTCAACACCATCGAGGTGGTTCGCGGCCTCAACCCCGGCGACCGGGTGATCCTCTCCGACACGGCCCGCCTGGGCGACGCGGACCGGATACAGCTGAAGTAGGCTGTTAGGCTGAAGGCTGTTAGGCTGAAGGTCCGGGGATCTTCCCATCGGGGTCGGAATCGGTATCGGTATCGGTATCGCAATCGCAGTCGCAATCGCAGTCGCAATCGGCATCGCAATCGGCATCGCAAGGGAAACAGGCGGAAGGTTTGCGGGAGACACGAGGCGGAAGGCTTGTCGGAGACACGAGGCGGAAAGATGTTGCAGACACAAGGCGGAAGGCCAGGGCTGGAGGTTGGGGATCATGTCTTTCATGTCTTTCATATCTTTCATGTTTTTCGGTTCTTGCCGTCCCTTTGGTCCTTTTGGTCCTTTTGGTCCTTTCGTCCTTTTCCGACTCCGATAAACATCCCATGCCCATCGAAAAACAGCTCCGAGTGGAGGAACATATCATGAACGACAACGGCAGATCCCTGATCAAGCTCGAGAACATCCGCAAGGTCTTCTACACCGACGAGGTGGAGACCCACGCCCTGGCGGGGATCCACCTGGAAATCCGCCCGGGGGACTACCTCTCCATCGCGGGCCCCTCCGGCTGCGGGAAGTCCACCCTGCTGTCCCTCCTGGGACTCCTCGATTCCCCCACGGAGGGGACCTACCTCCTCGACGGCCACGCGGTGTCCGACCTGGGCGCCCGGGAGCGGGCCCGTATCCGAAACCGGGAGATCGGCTTCATCTTCCAGGCTTTCAACCTCATCGGCGACCTCACCATCCTCGAGAATGTGGAGCTTCCCCTCACCTACCGGGGGATGCCGGCGGCGGAGCGCCGGAAACGCGCCCTGGAGGCCCTGGAACGGGTCGAACTGGCCCACCGGGTGAAGCACTACCCCTCCCAGCTCTCGGGCGGGCAGCAGCAGCGCGCCGCCGTGGCGAGGGCGCTGGCGGGCAAGCCCCAGATCCTGCTGGCGGACGAGCCCACCGGGAACCTGGACTCCAAGAACGGCGAGGTGGTGATGAACCTGCTGCACCAGCTCAACGCGGAAGGGACCACCATCTGCATGGTGACCCACGACCCCCGTTATACCGCCGCCTCTGGCCGGGTCATCCACCTGTTCGACGGCCGGATCGTGGAGGAGACACGAGGGGGGCACTGAGGGTTGGCGCAGGGTGAGGGGAGAATGGGAATGATGGGAATGATGGGAGTTATGGGAATTATGGGATTCGTGGCAATTGCGGGAGCCTGGGGGGTTCTTGCCTCTTCTTGCCCCTTTCTCTCCCCTTTCCTCCCACATCTTGACAACTCCCAGAATTCCCATAACTCCCACTATTCCCATCCCTCCTCTTCCTCCTGACTCCTGACTTCGTTCTCGCGCCACCGAATCGCCGAACACTGAAATCAAGGGGAATCCCATGAACACGCTGCTCAAAGACCTTCGATACGGCTTCCGGATGCTGATGAAGGACCGCGTCTTCGCCGGCGCGGCCCTCCTCACCCTCGCGCTGGGGATCGCCGCCAACACGGTGATCTTCAGCATCGTCCACGCGGTCCTGCTCCGGCCGCTCCCTTTTCGCGGCGCCGAGCGACTGGTCCTCGTCAACGAGGGGATCCCCAAGGCCGACCTCCCGGTACTCCCCTTCTCCGCGCCCGATTACCGGCTGTTCCAGGAACAACAGACCTGCTTCGAGGAAACGGCCGCGTTCCAGTGCGTCACCGTGGATCTCGACGGGGGCGGGGTCCCGGAACGGGTGAAAGGGGCGCGCGTCTCGGTGAACCTCTTCCCGATGCTGGGGATCAACCCGGTCCGGGGACGTTCGTTCCAAGCCGAGGAGGACCGGCCGGGCGAAGGGGCGGTGATCTTGTCGTACGGCTTGTGGAAGCGGCGGTTCGGCGCCGATCCGGCCCTCGTCGGGAAAACCATCCGCCTGAACCGGCACACCGCCGTGGTGGTGGGAGTGCTCCCCGAGGGAGTCCAGTTTCCCCTGAAGGGTCTCCCTTACAACGGCGAGCCCGCGGAACTGTTCTTCCCCATCGCCTTCACGTCCCTGGAATTCGAATCCCAGGGATCCATGTTCAACAACAGCGTCGTGGGGCGCCTGAAGCCCGGCGTCTCGCTGGAACGCGCCCGGGAGGAAACCGCCGCCCTGGCGAAGCGGATCGACGAGAGCTACCCGGCCAAATTGCGGGAAGTCTTCCCGGGGGTCGCCCTGTCCGTGGAACCCCTCCAGGCCGTGGTGGTGGGCGACGTCCGGACCCCCCTGTTCATCCTCCTCGCCGCCGTGGCCCTGGTCCTGCTGATCGGGTGCGCCAACGTGGCGAACCTGCTCCTGGCCCGCGCCGCGGCCCGCCGCAAGGAAATCGCCATCCGGGGGGCCCTCGGCGCGAGCCCCGCGAGGCTGGTCCGCCAGATGCTGACGGAAGGGCTGGTCCTCTCCGTCCTGGGCGGCGCCCTGGGGGTCCTCCTGGCCGCCGTTGGGAAGGACGCGTTCCTCTCCCTCGTCCCCGAGGGGCTCCCCCGCGCCCAGGAGATCGGCATCGACGGGACCGTCCTCCTCTACACCCTGGGGATCTCCCTCCTGACCACCCTGGTTTTCGGCCTGGCCCCGGGCCTCATGGCCTCCCGGACCAGCTTCCAGGAGGCCCTGGCCGAGGGCGGGCGGAGCGGCGGGGCCTCCCGCGGCCGGCGCCGGCTCCAATCGGCATTCGTGGTGGTCCAGGTGGCCCTGGCGCTGGTCCTGCTCACCGGGGCGGGGCTGCTCGTCCGGAGCTTCCTCCGGCTGCTGGACACCGACCCCGGCTTCAAGGCCCGCCGGGTGCTCACCTTCACCCTCACCCTCCCCCACAATGCCTATGACAAGGCCCCCAGGATCCGAAACCTCTACGACCAGGTCCTGGCCAGGACCGCTGAACTGCCGGGCGTCCGCAAGGCGGCCGCCGCTTCCTCCGTCCCCCTGGAAATCGGCGAAGTGCACGCCATAGAGGTCGAAGGTCATTCGACCCAGGGGGAGGGCCCCCTCTCCGCCACCCAGACCTGGGTCCAGGGGGATTACTTCGAGGCCATGCAGATCCCGCTCCGCCGCGGCCGTGTCTTCACGGAGGCCGACCGGGCGGGGCAAGTTCCGGTGGCCGTGGTGAGCGAGTCCATGGCCCGGGCGTACTGGCCGTCGCAGGACCCGCTCGGGAAGCGGATTCGCTGGGGAAAGGAGTGGCTCACGGTGGTAGGGACGGTGGCGGACGTCAAGGACGGCCCCCTTCACCTGCAGCCGAAGCCCCGCTCCTACTCTCCCTACGCCCAGGAACAGGACGACTGGCTGGAGTTCCCCGTCGGCGACTTCCTCCGCTCCCAGCGGATCGTGGTGGCCTCCGACGTCGACCCGCTGACGTTCCTCCCCGAGATCCGTGCCGTAGTGAAACGGCTCGACCCCGAACTCGCCCTGTCCGACGTCCGCCTGATGGAAGACCGGCTGTCGGAGGTGGTGGCGTCCCAGCGCTTCTCCATGATGCTCCTCTCGGTCTTCGCGGGGCTCGCCCTGCTGCTCTCCGCGGTGGGGATCTACGGCGTGATGTCGTACTCGGTGGCCCAGCGGACCCACGAGATGGGCGTCCGCATCGCCCTGGGCGCCCGGGGGGCCGATATCCTCCGGCTCATCCTCGGGCAGGCCGGCCTGCTCATCGCCCTGGGGCTCGTTCTCGGACTGGCGGGTGCGCTCGCCCTGACCCGCGTCCTGGAGAGCATGCTCTTCGGGATCCCCGCCACCGACCCCGCCACGTTCGTCGCGGTCCCGGTCATCCTGGCCCTGGTGGGGCTCCTGGCGGGCTACATCCCCGCCTTCCGCGCCACCCGCATCGACCCCCTGGCCGCCCTGCGGTACGAGTGAGGGCTCACCGCCCACGGACGGAATTTCCGCGACACCTGTCCACAACAGGTCCCCGCTGGCGACACCCGTCCACGGCGGGGACCTGTTTTTCCGCTTGGCGATCCCTGAGGACGTGAAAGCCTGGAACTGACTTGATATCATCGTAGTCATTGCCCACAATGAAAGCATGGCAAGGAGGAGGTGACCCCATGGCGACCCTGAATATCCAGAATCTCCCAACGGAGGTCCATGCGCGGCCGAGGCTCCGGGCGGCCCGGGCCAATCGGAGCATGGAGGCGGAGGCCCGGGCGATCCTGACCGAGTCCTGCCGTCCGGAAGAGGATGCCCGGCCTCGTGAATCGCTTGCGGAGTGGGTTAATCGCCTCTACGGCGGGCAAAAGCCCTCGGGCGTCGTGGACGCTTTCCTCGCGGAACGGCGGGAAGAGACGGGGGACGAATGATCGCCCTTGATGCATCGGCCCTGCTGGCCTGCCTGTTTGGCGAGAAAGGCGGTGACCGCCTGGAGGCGGTCCTGGGAGACTGTTGTCCGTGATCCTGATTCGATGATTTCTTCGCGAGGTTCTGCGCCTTGCCGGCTTTGCGGGAGGCCTGTCCGCCGGGACGCTTACTTCGGGATGCCGAAGTGGTCGGCCAGCTGGCGGTTGGACAGGTTCAGGTCCACTTCCTCGAGGAATTCCAGACGCTGTTCGGGGGTAATGCGGTAGGCGCAGCCCTTCTTCCCTTTCTCGCCCGTATCCCCGAAGGTCTCATCGCTGCGAAACACCACGATCGTGCCCTTCAGGGCATCTCCGAATCCGGGTTGGGCCTTTTCCTCCATGTCGGCGGAGGTCTTCCCCATGGAGTCCATCTTGCCGCCCGCGGTCACGAAAATGATGCTGTCCGCATCGTAACTGCCCGCCGGACCGGCACAGGCGCCCAGAAACATCACGAGAATCGTTGCCCAAATGACCGGGGAACACTCCCTCACCCACCCGCGCCGCCTGGTACCCAGTCTCATCTTGCGCCTCCCCGGATGAAGTTTGATGGGTTCGCAAAAAGTCGGGAAACGAACCGAAACAGTGTCGTAACCTCTTTTTCAAGCCGTCGCCCGGGAGGCGATGGCACTTTTTCATAAAACTCGATGTTCCCGATCCGCCGCCGGGGATTCCAGGTCGGTTCGCCCGGAACTCTCCCCCTCCAATTCCCGCAATTTCTGCTCCAGGGCCGCCACCCGTTTCAGCAGGTCCGGCAGGCGCGGGAAGCAGGCGAAGATGCGCTTCGTCTCCATGTGGTCCCGGGCGGGGGCCCCCAGGAGGACGCTCCCGGCCTTGACGTGCTTCGACTCGATCCCCGCCATGGCGCCGATGACGACCCGGTCCTCGATGACGGCGTGGTCGGTGATCCCCGCCTGCCCCGCCAGGATGCAGGAGTTCCCGATGCGGGTGCTCCCCGCGATCCCCACCTGGGAGATGATGACGGTGTTCTCCCCCACGGTGACGTTGTGGCCGATCTGCACCAGGTTGTCGATCTTGGTCCCCTTCCCGATCACGGTCCGGCCCAGGGTGGCCCGGTCGATGGTGGTGCAGGCGCCGATCTCCGCGTCGTCCCCCACCTCGATGGTGCCGATCTGGGGGATCTTGACGAGGGTCGCGCCGTCCGGGGCGTAGCCGAAGCCGTCGCCGCCGATGACGGCGTTGGGGTGGGCGATCACCCGGTCCCCCAGGACCACGCCGTCGCCGACGACCACCCCCGCCTTGAGGACGCACCCCTTCCCCACCCGGGCGTTTGGGCCGACGTACACGCCGGCGTGAAGCTCGCTCCCGTCGCCGATCTCGGCGCCCGCCATCACGCAGGCGAAGGGGAGGATGGCGACGTCCCGCCCGATTTTCGCGCCCTCCTCGACGTAGGCGCCGGGGTAGACCTCCTTCCGCAGGCTCGACGGTCGCTGGAAGCACCCCAGCAAGCGCGCCAGGGCCAGCCGGGGGTTGGCCGCCCGCAGGTGGGGTTTCCCCTCGCAGGCGCTGCCGGGCCCCACCAGGAGCGCCGCCACGGGGCTCGCCAGGAGCCGGCGGACGTTGACGGTGCTGTCGGCGTAGGCGATGGTGCCCGGTTCCGGCTGCTTCAGGTCCGAAACGCCGACAATCCCGCAGTCCTCCCCCACGTGTTCGCAACCCGTCAGACGGGCGATCTCGGATAATCTCATCAACTCACCTCTGAAAAATGAAGGTTACAGTTCGCTTAAACGGATGACATCCAGACCGGAGACGGGGTTGATGCGGAAATCATTGGTGATAAAGAAAGAACACTCTGAAAAAAAAGCGGTTGCCAGGTGAATTTCATCCGGAAGGCGAAGGGGGTGCAAAGCCCGCAATCGGGCGGCCTCGATCAGGATGCTGCGGGTAACCGGTTCGACGTGAAGGGGCCCGGAACCGTCAAAGAGTTCCAGATAGGCATGTTCCCTCTCCCGGTTTCGATCAATGAATGGCTTCACCAACACTTCCGCAATGGTCAACTCGCTGGTGAAAGCCCTCAAAAGCTCCTGATCGACCGCCTGGAACAGAGCCGTCAGAACTCCGGAATAATCCGGGAACCCTTCGAGTGCATAGATCAATACGTTTGTATCGAGATAGATCTTTTTCCCGAAGAACTCGCTCAATCTTCCCACGCACCGCGCTCCTGTGACAGAAACCCGTCAACCGCTTCGGGTGAATAAAACCCTCCCTTGGCGGATCCGACCCTGTTTGCAAGAGAGTTTTTCTTCGGGGTTGAATTGCTTTCGATATAAACGACGACTTCAACGGGTGTTCCCGGAGTAAGCCCCGGGATTTCAAGATGAATGGTTCCTCCGGCCTGAACCGTCGTTTTTTCCTTCAGTGCTTGAACCATGGGTTTCCCCCGACGCCCGCGTGGATGAGTCAATGGCTCGTTCAAAAGCGGTTTTCATCATCCCCTTGCAGTATATCATCGAATGCCCTTCATTCCGGTCACGATTTTCCGTCCGTCTCCAGCTCCCGGAACAGGTCGGACGGGGTCAGGGGGATGCGGTTGAACTCCCGGCCCAGGGCCTGGTGCAGGGCGGCCAGGATGGCCGGCGCCGGGCCGTCCATGGGGAGTTCGCCGAGCCCTTTGGCCCCATACCCCCCGTGAGGGGACGGGTTCTGGACGAAGTCCACCCGGAGTTCGGGAAGGTCCGCGGGGGTCAGGATGATGTAGTCGGAGAACCCGGGGTTGAGGACCCGGCCGTCCTTGAAGTGGACCTTCTCGGTGAGCGTCCAGCCGATCCCCTGCACCACGCCCCCTTCCACCTGCCCGCGGGCCAGCTCGGGGTGGATGACGGTGCCCACGTCCTGGACGGCGGTGAAGGTTTTCACCGTCACGGTGTAGTCCCGCAGGTCCGCCTCCACCTCGGCCACGTAGCAGGCCCAGGCGTAGTCGGCGTAGGCCTCGCCGCGGAAGGTCTCCTCGTCCCAGACCAGCCCCGGCGGCGGCTCGTAGACCGCGTCCTCCGCCAGGGGCACGATGCCGTACGGGACCGCCCGAAGGGTCCGGGCAAAGCCCTCGCCGTCCTCCCAGACACGCCCCGTGACGTCCTCGATGCGCCGGCGGAGGGCCTCCGCGGCCTTCACCAGGATGCCGCCCACCACGGCCGTGGTGCGCGACGCCACCGTGGGGCCCGTGTTGGGGACCCGGGCCGTGTCGGGGTTGGGGTAGCGGACCTGGTCGAGGCCGATCCCCATGGTCTCGGCCACCATCTGGGCCAGGACCGTCCGGGCCCCCTGCCCCATCTCCACGCTGGACACGCGGATGACGACGAACCCTTCCGGGTCCGCCTCCAGCCGGGCAACGCTCCGCATCTTGGTCTCGCCGCTGCCGGTGAACCCGCTCCCGTGGAAGAACAGGGAAAGGCCCACACCTCGCTTGCGCCACGCGTCGGAGCGGTTGTTCTCCTCCGCGGCCTTTCGGGTCTCCTCGAAGCGGGAAAGCTCGAGGGCGCGGTCCAGGACGCCGTGGAGGTTCTTCTCCCACCGGAAGAGCTGCCCGGTGGCGTTGGTGTCGCCGTTGCGCAACAGGTTCAGGCGCCGGAATTCCAAGGGGTCGCGGCCCAGGCGGTGGGCCATGACGTCCATGTGGCGCTCCACGGCGAAGAGGCCCTGGGGGGCGCCGAACCCGCGGAACGCGCCCGTGGGCGGGGTGTTGGTGGCCACCGCCCGCCCCAGGATGCGCAGGTTCGGGCAGAGGTAGGCGCTCCCCGCGTGGAGGGCGCCGCGCGAGAGGACCACCGGCGAGAGGGTGCAGTAGGCGCCGGCGTCCAGGGCAAAGTCGATGTCCATGGCCAGGAGCTTCCCGTCCGGCCCCACGGCGGAGCGGACGCGGGTCCGGGAGGGGTGCCGCTTGGTGGTGTAGGCGAAGTCCTCGTCCCGGTCGAAAACCATCTTCACGGTCCGCCCCGACTTCTTCGCCAGCATGGCCGCCCACGCCGCCAGGAGCGTGGGGTAGTCCTCCTTGCCGCCGAAGGCGCCGCCGGTGGTGGACTGCTCCACGTCCACGGGTTCGCCCAGCGCGGCCTCCACGCCGGGTTTCACGTAGTAGGGGCACTGGATGCTCCCCAGGATGCGGATCCGCCCGTCCTCGTTGAAGGCGATGACGTTCTGGGGTTCGAGGTAGAGCTGCTCCTGGGACCCGGTCTCGTAGACCTCGTCGAAGACGGTGACGCCCGGCCCCGTCAGGACCGGCCCCGGGTCGCCCTTGGAGATGAGGACCTCCCAGAAGACGTTGTCCCCCTCCCAGAGGGCGGCCTCGAGCGCCAGGGAGTCCTCGATGGTGAAGGCGGCGGGGAGCGGCTCCACCTCGACGTGGACATGGGACAGGGCCCTCTCCAGGGCGTCCGGGTCCTCGTGGGCCAGCAGCGCCACGGGGTCGCCCGGGAACTTCACCGTGTCGAACGCCAGGAAGGGCTGGTCCTGGAGGAAGTAAGGGAGGATTTTCTTCCCCGGGACGTCGTCCGCCGTCAGCCGGGTGAACCCGGCCCAGTCGAAGGCGGGGTCGAAGGCGATTTTCTTCATCCGCCCGTGCGGCGCATTCGCCCGGACGACCCGTCCCCACAGGCAGCCCGGCGGGGTGATGTCCACGCCGAAGCCGGCCGTCCCCCGGATCTTGGCCTCCACGTCACCCCGCCTCACCGACTGCCCGACATGCCTGTACGATTTGCTCATGGCCGTTCCCCGCAACCGTCGAATTTTCCAAGTCATGATAGTACAAAACGCCGGACCGGCCAAACATTTTCAGCGGGCGGCGGCGATCGGGGGGGGCGACGATGGGCGGCGGCGATCGGGGGGCGACGATGGGCGGCGGCGATCGGGGCGGCGGCCGAGGGAGGGGGGCGGCTTCTGTTCCTGCAGCCGCGACGCGGCCAGGCCGGTGGCTTTCCCGCCTTCCCCCCACGGGACCGTTTCGCCCGGGAAGGACTTGAAGGACTTAAAGGACTTAAAGGACTTCATAACAGCAGGTGGGGGCAGGGGCGTCCGCAGGGTAACCCGTTTGCCCTCCGTGCCGTCCTTTATGTCCTTTTGGTCCTTTTGTCCTTTTCCTCCGACCAGCCGGCAACGGCATTTGGCGTTGGCGAAAAACATCTGGAACCTTTCCGGGCCTCGAAGGTTGAACGCTGCGAGGGGGCACGTGCGTCTGTGCAATCCCCACCGGTTTTTTCGAGACGGGAGGCCTGCCTTGTTATCGCGACACCGCTTCACCCGGGTGCTGCTGTTTTCCCTGTGCGTCGCCGGCGGGGCGCTGCCGGCCGGGACGGGCGCCGGCGCGGGGCCCTCCTCCCCGCGCGGGCTCACCTGGACCGCCGTGTCCATTCCCACCCGGGACGGGAAGGCCCTGGCGGCGGACGTCCACACCTTCGACGGGGCCACCCCCGTCCCCCGGCCGGTGATCCTGATCCAAACGCCCTACAACAAGAACTTCTACCGGGCCATGGCGGGTTTTCCGCCCCAGAGCGGCGGGATGTTCCCCCTCTCGGCGGACTACCACTACGTGGTGCTGGACTGGCGGGGCTTCTACGGGTCCTCGGCCGCCGCCGTCCCCGGCTACGACCGCGGGCTTGACGGCTACGACGCCGTGGAGTGGGTCGCCGCCCAACCCTGGTGCGACGGCCGCGTGGGGACCTGGGGCTCCTCCGCCCTGGGCTACATCCAGTTCCAGACCGCCCGGCACCGCCCGCCCCACCTGGTCTGCTGCGTCCCGCGGGTCAAGGATTTCCTGTTCAAGTACTCCGATTACTACTTCGGCGGCGACTACCGGAAAGAGCACGTGGAGAGCCTGGAAAAGCTCGGCCTGACGGACGCCGGCTTCATCCTCGCCCACCCGATGCGGGACGCCTTCTGGGCGCTCATGGAAGCCAATTCCGACATGGCGGCGGAGATCGCCGTCCCCTGCTACGTCATCGGCGGCTGGTTCGACCACTTCCCCGACGACGTCCTCCGCTGCTTCCGCGACCTCCGGGAAGGCAGCGCGGCGCCGGCCCGGGAACAGCACCGCCTCCTCTTCGGCCCCTGGCTCCACGGGGAGGTGGACCGGGCGGAGCAGGGAATTCTGACCTTCCCCGCAGCCGCCGGCGTGGCGGAGGCGAAAACCGTGCGCTTCTGGGACTACCATTTGCGGAACGTCGCCAACGGGTGGGTCGCGGAGCCGCCCGTCACCTTCTACCAGGTGGGGGCCGACGCCTGGGTCGCCGGCGAGAGCTGGTCCGACCGTGCGCGGGTGGAGACGGCCCTCTACCTCCAACCCGGCGGGACGCTGACCGGGTCGCCCCCGCCGTCGGACGGCGCCCCGGAGCGTTTCACCTACGACCCCGCCGACCCGACCCCGGCCCTGGGCGGGTCCCGATTCGACCCCTTCGCCCCGGACCTCCCGGTGGGCCCCCAGGACCTGGGACCGGTGGAGAGCCGGCCGGACGTGCGAACCTGGTCGACGCCGTCCCTGGCCGTCCCCCTCCGGATCAACGGCAGCGTGAAAGCCGGCCTGTTCTTCTCCTCCGACCGGACGGACACCGACCTCTGCGTCCGGCTCACCGATGTCCACCCCGACGGGCGGTCGATCATCCTGGCCCAGGGGATCCGGCGCCTGCGCTTCCGGGACGGCTTCACGGCGGAGCACCTGATGGCGCCGGGCGCGGTTTACGAGGTGGAGGTGACGCTCCAGGACCTGGCGCTGACGGTCCTGCCGGGTCACCGCCTGCGGATCGCGGTCTGCTCCGCCGACTACCCGCACTTCGATCTGAACCGCAACGACGGCGGGCCCCTGTACGTCGCGGGGCCCGCGTGGCCGGCCGTAAACACCGTCTACCAGGACGCGGCCCGCCCGTCCCGCCTGCGGGTGTCGCAACCCCACCCCGGGGACGTGGACGGCGACGGCCGGCGCACGGCCGCCGACCTCGTCCTTCTGTCCGCCTTCCTGGCCGGGAACGTCCCCGACCTGCCCCCCGGCGGCTCCGGCGGCGACGCCGACGGCGACGGCCGCGTCACCGCCGCCGACCTGGCCGCCATCCTTCACTGAACCGCAGAATACGGATGTGCTATGATGAGAGACGACATCAAGGCAAGGTCCGCCGACGGGTGGGGAGGCGTGGGATGAACAGAAACGGGCTCCATGGATTGGCGGCGATCCTCTTCGGCGCGACCCTGTGGGCCGGGGCTCTAGCCGAGCACGGCGGCGAAGCGCCCGGCACGCCGCAGGCGACGACCGGCGGGAAAAAGGCGTCGGTCCGCCTCGAACTGGAGGTAAGGCTCGACCCGGCCCTTTCCGCCGAAGCCGTCACCCGCACCCTCGACCGGACCTGCGCCGTCCTGAGGTCCCGCCTGGAACGATACGGCCAGCAGGCCCAGGTCTTCCGGGCACCCGGAAGCCGGGATCGGCTGCGGGTGTTTCTCCACGCCCCCGTCGACCGGGAGGCGGTGCAACGTCTCCTGACGACCCGCGCCCTGCTGTCGTTTCACCTCGCCCACCCGGAGGCGCCGGGCCCGCTCCCGGAAGCCGAGTTGCGGGCCCGGTTCAAGGGAAAGCACCCGGCCGGCTACGTGGCGGTCCCCTTCGTCGGCGAGGGGAGGGAGGCCGAGCGGCTGTTCGTCCTGGTGGAATCCCTGCCGGTCCTCGTCGGGGAGCACCTGAAGGACGCCCGGGTCGATACCCCGGAGAACGCCTACGGCCGGCCGGTCATCCTGTTCACGCTGGACCCTGCCGGTGCGAGAATCTTCGGGGACGCCACCTCGAAGAGCCTCGGCCGGGGGCTGGCCATCGTCCTGGACGGCCGGGCCCTCTCCGTCCCCGTCATCCGCGACCGGATAACCGACCAGGGGATGATCTCCGGGTTGCCGTCCCTCCTGGACGCCCGGGTCCTGGCCACGGCCCTTTCTTCCGGCGCCCTTCCCGCCGACGTGGTCCTCGCGGGGGAGGCGAGATAGGCTGAAGGCTGTTAGGCTGAAGGCTGGTAGGCGCTTCAGCGGCTGCGTTCTTGCCAACCTGTTGTCGATTCCGGTTGCCTGCCGAGGCCACTTTTCCGGGCGAAGTCCCGGAAGAAAGCGCAGTACCTTCAAAGCAAGATCTTGGGCAGGATGAGCAAGAAATCGGGAGCGGTCGGCGGCATCCCGAAGGGATGGGGGAGCCTGGCCGGTGGGTGCTCCGCCGGAGGCGGTGTTCCCACCGACTGATGTCCTCGGTCCCTCCGGGACCGCGGAGGCGGTTCGTGTGGTTGGTGTGGTTCGTGGTTCTTTTCCCTTTCGTGTCTTCCGTGTATTTCGTGGTTCCATTTCCGTGTCGGGCACCCTCCCTGGAGTGCCTTTCCGGTTGCGCCCCCCGCCGTGTCCTGTGTATAATGTTGTCAACTTCGTGAATCGACGCCGAAAACCGGGGCATCCCCGGTCACAGATCCGAAAAATACCTGATCCAGGAGGTTGCCATGTATCGAGCACTCTGCCTGCTGTGGGTCCTTTTCACCGCCTTCGGGTGCCTGGCCGCGGGGGAACTCCGCCTCGCACCCGCTCCCGTGGGCACCGGCATCACCTACCAGGGCCGCCTGGCGGACGACGGCCTCCCCGCCAACGGGGCCTACGACTTCGAGTTCAAGCTCTTCGAAGGCCTCTCGACAAGCTCCCAGGTGGGCTCCACCGTCACCGTCAACGACCTGGTGGTGGCCAACGGCCTGTTCAGCACCCTCCTGGACTTCGGGGAAGGCATCTTCAACGGGCAGATTCTCTACCTTCAAATCTCCGTCCGGCCCGGGGCCGACGCCGGGGCCTACACCGACCTGACCCCGCGCCAGCTACTCACCGCCGCCCCCTACGCCCTCGGCCTGCGCTGCGGCGCCGAGATCCGGGGAATCCGGACCGCCTCCGCTCTCTACGTCGAGAACAACGCCACCACCTGCGGTCGGGCGGTGTCCGCGCGCGGCGCCGGTTCCGGCGGGACCTTCGGCCCGGAGGCCTGTGCCACCGTACAGGCTTACAACGCGGCCGTCGACGAGGGGTACGCCGTCATCGGCAACAGCGGCGCGCTCTCCCACGCCGTCGGGACCGCCGGCTTCGCCAGCAACGCCTCCGGCGGCGGCGGGGTCGGGGTCCACGGTGAAACCGTACAGAACGGGTACGACGGGGCCGGTGTCCGCGCCGTCTACCGCGGGGAGGGCGGCGGGACCGCCCTGGAGGTTCGCAACGGCGCCATCCGGACCACGGGGGACCACCGGATGGCGTTCACCCACCTGACCACCACATCCAATGTCAACGACAACTTCACGGAAATCAATCACCCGCTCCTCAACGGCGACCCGTACGCCCTGGTCTTCGTGACCCGCAACTTCATCACGGGCGCCGCGTACCACAACCACGTGGTCGGGGTCTGGTACAACCCCCTCCGGGACCGCTGGACGATCTTCAACGAGGACCTGGCGTCCATGCACGACGGCATCACCTTCAACGTCCTGGTCATCAAGCAGGAAGTCTTCAAGTGAGCGGGGGGTGCGCCATGTGGAAACACCCGTTCAGAATCCGGCCGGGCCTGCTGTCGGCCCTCGTCCTCGCCGCGCTGCTCCCCGCCGCGGCCCAGACCGGCGGGCCCTACGACCTGAGCTGGAACACCGTGGACGGCGGGGGGGGCTTCGCGTACGACCTGGCCCGCCCCTTCGGCCTCGACGGCGTCATCGGCCAGGCCGACGCCGGCCCTTCCGCCGGCGGCGCCTTCAAGCTCACCGGGGGCTTCCTGACCCCGGCGCCTTCCCTCCTCTACGCCTCCCACTCGGCCAGCTCCGCCACCTGGTGGACGGTACTCCAGGTGACCAACACCGGCGCCGGCGCCGAGCCCGTGGTCTTCACCGCCTACCACCCCTCGGGCACACCGCTCCAGACGTACAAGTCCCCGGCCCTGGCCCCCGGGGCCCACCTGCAGCGCGACGTGAACACCCTCTTCGACCCCGCGGTGTACCAGCAGGACCTCTGGATCACCGTGTCCTCGGAAGCCCCCCTCCGCGGCGCCCTGGAGTTCGGGACCACGGACGGGCTCTCCCAGGTGGTCATGCCGATGGTGGCCGGCTCCAGCCGTGCCCTGACTTTCCCCTACGTGGTGCTGGCCCTGGGGTGGTACACGGGGCTCACCCTCATCAACACCAAGCCCGCGGCGGCGACGGTGGAGCTGAAGGCCTACAGCGAGCCCGGCGTCCTCCTGAGCACCGTGAGCGTGCCCATCCCCGCCATGGGCAAGTATGTCCGTCTCATCAACGAGTGCTTCCCGGGCGTGGCGGACCCCTCCACCATCCGTCTGGTGGACGTCGCCTCCGACCGGAACCTCATCGGTTTCGAACTCTTCGGGAACTTCGGCAGCCCGGGCCTGGCCGGCCTCCCGGCCTTCAACCGGGCCGGCGGCGTCCTGACCGCAGGGGTTCCCGGCGGGGGCAGCCTCGAGAGCGCTCCCGACCGGGTCACCACGGCACTCCTCTTCAACGAAATCCCGGACAACACCAACTGGTACACCGGCGTCACCTTCTGCAACCTCTCCACCACGGACCAGACGCTTCACGCGGAATTGCGGGACACGGGCGGCGCCCTCCTGGCCTCGGCGGATCGCCTCATCCACCCCATGGAGCAGTACACCCGGGAAGTCTGGAGCGTCTTCGACGGAACGGTCCACCCCGAGGCCGATTACCTGACCGTCTCATCGCCCGATCCGGCCCTCGGCTTCGAACTCTACCTGACCCGCGGCGGAACCGCCTCCACCTTCCGCTTCGACGGCCTGCCGGCAGCCGACAAGTCCCGGAAGGCTCTGTTCTTCCCGGTGGTCCGCTGCACTGCGAACTGGCGGACCTGGCTGCGCCTCACCAACCGGACAGCCTTTGACGCCACTTATACCGTCAAGGCCTTCGCATCGGATGGGAGCCTTGTCGGCACCTACGACTCCCCGGCGGGGTTCCTCCTCGCCGGCGGCAGCCGTTCCGAAGACATGGTCACGGTCCTCCCGGGCATGCTGAACGACGCCGTATGGATGATGGTCACCAGCGACCACCCCATCTTCGGGGACGTGTTCCTCGAAGCGGTCGACCAGTCGCGCCTGGTCAGTTACCTCGGCCTGCCGTGAAGGCGGCGCCCCGGGATCGCCCTGGAGCGGTCCCGGGGTTGCCGTCACCCTTTCCGCCGCGGGTGGAACAGGCCGCATCGTTCCGGGAGTTTCGGGCTTCACAGTAAATGGACGAAGAAAGCCCAACGCTATTATCCACAAGATCCGTCAATAAGTTAACCGTATTTCGGCTTGACTTCAATCCACCCCCCCCTATAATGGGATCAGCTTGTCCACTGCCGGGGCTTTGAAGGGGGTGACTTCGGCGGTTTCGCAGAGCGATGATCTCGGAAAAAGTCCGGATTTCGATCTCACGAAGGCACGGAGAAGAAATATAAGGATTGCTGATTCTATCAAATACGATTTGCATCTCTCCGTGCCTCCGTGAGAGAAAAGGACTTTTTTCGAGGGCATCAACCTTCATCATCACGAATCTCGGAGGTCGTTTCACCCGTGAAAACCCAGCGTGAAATCCGGTCGGCAGCCTTCGTTCTCGCCTTCCTCTGCCTGGTGGGCTCGCTCCGGGCGGACCACGACTACACGGCCTGGGAGGACTACACCGCCAACCCGCTCGTCGACCCGGGTTCGCGGGCGGACTACCCCTCCGTTCTTTACGATTACGAGGCATTCGGCGTGTCGGGGGGGGCGACCTGGCGGATGTGGTACGGGGCGAGCGGCACCCTCCGGATGGTCACGTCCTCCGACGGCCTGGCTTGGGGTTCGTCCGTTTCCGCCACGGGCCTGACCAACCCCGGGCACGCCAAAGTCCTCTACGATGCCGACGGGTTCGGGATCACCGGCGGAGCGCCCTATCGGGTCTGGTACTGGACGTCCAACATGACCTACACCCTCGACGACCTCCACACCGCCCAATCGAGCGACGGCATCGACTGGGACGACGACCAGGCCGTCACGCAGAGTTCGTCGAACCCCCTCATCACCGGTATGTCCGGGACGGGCTGGAACCGCGGCAGCTACGGTCCCGCCTGCGTGCTCTACCAACCCGGCGCGTCCAACAGCGGAACCGACCCTTGGGACTACCGCTTCGTGATGTACTACGATGGGACCTCCGGCGGTACGGAGAGCCTTGGCCTCGCCTACTCCAGCGACGGGATCGACTGGACCGCCTACTCGACGAGCGCGGTTCTCCCCTACGGCGGGTCGGGGTCGTGGGACGCCGCCTACGCCACCTTCGGCACCGTCTTCCGCGACGAGAACGGCTACCACCTCTGGTACTCCGGCGGCCAGTCCGCCTCGCACGAGGGGATCGGCTACGCCTCGTCCCCGGACGGCCTCACCTGGACGAAGGACGCCAACAACCCCCTCTTCGCCGTGGGGGGCAGTGCACCGACCTACCGGGCGGGCAGGGCCTACACCCCGGACGTGATTCTCGCGCCAGACGGGTCCCTTCGGATGTATTACGGCGGGTCGCCGACGGGTTCCGGCAGTGACCTTCGCATCTGCCTGGCCCGGGACCTCACCCCGCTGTTGGTCGAACTGGTTTCCTTCGAGGCGCTGCCGTGCCAGGGTGGGGTCCGGCTGGACTGGGTCACCGAAACCGAGATCCGGAACGCGGGCTTTCACCTCTGGCGGGCGGAATCCGAAGAAGGGCCCTACGCCCGGATCACGGAGACCCTCATCCCGGGCCGGGGACAGTCCGAGATCAGCGGGGCCGCGTACACCTTCACGGACCCGGGCGTTTTCCCCCGCACCCGTTACTGGTACCGCCTCGAGGACGTCGAGGACACCGGGGCCCGCACCTTCCACGGCCCCGTCTCCGTCATGGTCCCGTGGGCGCCGGCCCCGCCCCGGAATGGAAACCCCGCTGCCGCCTCGGGCGAGGTCCCCTGATCGGGAGGCTTTCAACTCTCCGGGAAACAGTCAGAGCCGCGACCGTTAGGGAGCGGTAAATCATGGAAATTCTTACGCTTGCTTACGAAGGTAAAATGGCCGCTTGCTCACGCGCGCGGCTCTGAGGGGAAAATGGCCGCTTGCTTACGCGCGCGGCTCTGAGGGAGAAATGGCCGCTTGCTTACGCGCGCGGCTCTGACTGCCCCGGAAAAACAGATCGCTCCGTCCCCGGCTGGGGACGGAGCGGTCGGCAGCATTGCAAATAGCGTTCGTTACAGCCGGCGCCAGACCAGGAAGCCCGCGCCCGCCAGCACCGCCACCAGGCCGAGAAGGCCCGCGGGCGACACCGTGGGGATGGGGGCCTGGTCGCCGTTGACGGCCACGCTGTCCACCTGCACGTACCAGTCCCAGTCCGCGGTGTTGGGGTCCCAGTAGTGGAAGCGGATCATGACGTTGGGCTGGTTGTCGGCGTAGGCCGAGATGTTCAGGTTGACGGGGACGCCGGGCAGGGCCCCGAAACCGCCGTGGTCCTCGTTCCAGGAGAGGACGTTGTTCCAGGTGGTCCCGCCGTCGTTGCTCACGTCCACCGCGAAGAAATCGTAGTTGGCAAAGTTCTGGTAGTTGGCGTTGAAGGTCAGGGTGGCGTTGGTGACGCCCGTGCAGTTGATGACGGGGGTCCGGAGTTCGACGTCGAACTCGGCGGTCCCGACACAGTCGCTGCAGGCCTCGGCGCAATTGCCCGCCCCGCCGGTAAAGTTTCCATCGCTGAAGGAGGTGTTGGTGTTCCAGACCACCGCGCCCCCCGCGTTGTTGACCATGGTCCAGCCGGCCGGCGGGACCGCGCCCTCGAATTCCTCGGAGAAGATCAGGGCGTGGGCGCCCAGGAGCCCCGGCCCGACCTGGTGGGAGGAACCGTGACCGCTGTGCTCCAGGTCGAACTGGCGCTTCTCCTCGGGGGTGATGCCCACCACGAAGGCCGTCAGGCAAAGGGCGACGAACAGGGCCAATACAAGCTTCCTCATCACAACCTCCTGTCACAGGATGAAACCTGCGTGTTTTTTTCAAAAGGAAGATACCCCCGTTTCCCGCCCCGGTCAAGGGCGAATTTCGGATCGATGGACATTTTTGCAACCCCCTTCCCTTCGTTGCGTTGCGAGCCTGGCTCCTTGGCGGGACAGATCCGGGTCCGCCTGGTCTTGGCGCCAAGCTCGCACAGGCGTTCGCCCGTTTTTTCGGTTCACCCCGCTTTTGCCTCACCACCCCGGAACCCGGTGTTGTAGAATGCACGGTTGCCCACCCGGGCGCCAAATCCCCCGACGGAGTGATCCCGTGAAGCCCAGTTTCCCCCGCCCCGCCGTTTGGTTCCTCCTCCTCGTGTCCCTGGCCGCCCCGCTCGCCGCCCAGGGGTCGCCGAAGCTCCCCTTCGCCGACGACGACAGCCTCGACGCCCTCCGGTCCAAGATCGAGGCCAACGGCTACCGGTTCACCGTGGACCGGAACTGGGTCTACGACATGCCGGCGGAACAGAAGCGGGCGTTCCTCAGCCGCCGGCCCCCGGCGACGCCCGCCGACCCGGCCGCGCCATCCGACGCCGGCCCGCTGCAGGGCGTGCTGGGCAAGCTGAGCCTCCCCGCCCAGTTCGACTGGCGGAACGTCAACGGCCACGCCTACATCGGCCCCGTCCGCAACCAGGGCGGCTGCGGCTCCTGCTACGCCTTCGGCGCCAACGCCGCCGCGGAAGGGGTCTACAACTTCGCCACGGGGCGCTTCGACGCCAACTGCGCCGACTTCTCCGAGTCCTACATCATCTGGTGCCTGGGCCGCCTGTCCGAGTACCGCAGCCACTTCTACGGCTGCAGCGGCGCGGACTACACCTACAGTGAACTTCAGGCCCTGGTGGACTACGGCGTCTGCGACGAGTCCCTCTTCCCCTACCAGCAGAACGACCCCGGCAGCTGCACGCACTGGAGCGACCCCGTGACGCGGTTCTCCGGCTGGTACCGTGTCCCCTGCGGCGACGTGGACGCCATCAAGACCGCCATCCTGACCTACGGCGTGGTGGACGCCGCCGTCTACGCCGGGAGTGCCTTCCAGGCGTACAGCGGCGGCATCTACGAGGACACCAACACCGCCTGCTCCTCCAACCCGTGCTACGACACCCCCACCAACCACGCCATCGCCCTCGTGGGCTGGAACGACGCCGAGGGCGTCTTCTACCTCCGGAACAGCTGGGGAGCCGGCTGGGGCGAGGGGGGCTACATGCGGATCAAGTACACCTCCGCCATCGTGGCGTGCGAGGTGTGCTACCTGGTCTACGACGTGGACCCCAACTGCACCTACCAGATGAACCCCGCCCAGTCCGCGGCGGGGTGGACCGGGGGGACGGGGAGCTTCACGGTGAGCGCGGGCGTTGGGTGCACCTGGACCGCCATGACCAACAGCCCCTGGGTCCACATCACCAGCGGCAACAGCGGTTCGGGCAACGGGACCGTCCAGTTCGCCGTGGACCCCAACAACGACCCGGTTCCCCGGACGGGCTCCGTTCGTCTCAACGCCGGCCTCCAGACCCTGATTCACACGGTCCAGCAGGGCGGCGCCCCCCCGGTCCCGCCCGCCATCACCAGCCAGAGCGGCTCCCAGGAGGTCAGCTTCGGGCAGTCGGTAACCCTCAGCGTGACGGCCACGGGGACCAACCCGCTGACCTACCAGTGGTACACGGGCCCCGCGGGCGACGTCTCCACCCCCGTTTCCGGCGCCACGTCCGCCACCCTCAAGGTCAAGCCCCGGCAGACGGCCGTCTACTGGGTGCGGGTCGGCAACGCCTACGGGCACGCCGACAGCGCCGCCGTCACCCTCACCGTCAACCGGGTCTACCGGGTGGCCCACCTCGCCGGGACCCCCGGCTGGTGGACCCGGCTGACCCTGGTGAACACCGGCGCCGTAGGGGGGCCGGTCCGCTTCGACGCCTACGGGGCCGACGGGCAGCCCGCCGAAACCCGGACCCTGGACAGTCTGGGGGCCGGCGAGCAGTTCACCCTGGACGCCGCCGCCGACTTCACGCCGGAAACCCTCGCCCGCGACCCCTGGATGACGATCTCCACCCGCACCGCCCTCGCGGGGGTGCTGGCCTTCGGGACCGCCGACGGGCAGGCCCTGGTGACCCTTCCCCTCGACGAGACGGACGGGGACACGGACCTGGTCTTCCCCTACGTCTTCGTCTCCCCGGGACAGTCCGGGGCCTTCTACACGGGGATCACCCTCGTCAACCCCGGCACGGGGCCCGTCCAGGCCGACCTGGACGCCTACGCCGACTCCGGCGAGAAACTGGCCACCCGGTCGGTCCTCCTTCCCGGGAACGGCAAGGCGGTCCGCCTGGTGGAACAGGTCTTCGCCGACCTCGAGGACCCCGGCCGGATCCGGTACGTCCGGGCCCACGCCGAGACGCCCCTCCTCGGCTTCGAACTCTTCGGGAAACTGGGCGACCAGGGGCTCGCGGGGCTGCCGGCGCGCCCGCTCAACGCGTCGGCCAAGGACGGGGAGACCGCCGGCGCTTCCGCCCTCTTCACCCTCGTCTTCAACGAGGTCCCGGACGACGCCGAGTGGTTCACCGGGGTGACCTTCACCAACCTGGACAACGCCGGCAACACCTGCACCGTGGACATCCGCGACCGTGACGGCAACCCCCTCTCCACCGCCTACGTGGGCCTCTACGGCCGGCAGCAGCTCACCCGCGAGGTCTGGGCCGTGCTGGGCGGCCACTACCCCGGGGCGGCCTGGTTCCGGCTGGACGGCGCCC
Source organism: Acidobacteriota bacterium (assembly GCA_018001935.1). Classification (NCBI taxonomy): domain Bacteria; kingdom Pseudomonadati; phylum Acidobacteriota; species Acidobacteriota bacterium. The sequence goes on along the minus strand of JAGNHB010000018.1, from coordinate 26,167 downwards.
GTCGGATGATGGGCTTCGAACTCATGGTCTCCCGGACGGCCCCCTTCCGCTTCGACGGCCTCGAGGCCTTCGAAAGCGGTCTGAAGAAGTTCTGCTTCCCGCTCACGGGCACACCCGGGGTTTCCGTGTCCCGGCTCCGGCTCACCAACGTGTCGGCGTCCACCGCGGAGGTCACCCTGCGGGGCTTCAACGCCGCCGGGACGCAACGTGCTGCCCACGCGGCGACCCTCCCGGCGGGGGCCGTCCTGTCGGCCTCCCTGGAGGACCTCTTCGGGGCGGAAGCGCCGGAGGTGGCCTGGATCAGGGCGGAGAGCACCCAGCCGTTGGCGGGGGACCTCCGGATCCTCCCGCTGGACGGCTCCGCCCTGGGCTGTTACCCCGGCCTGGAGCTGGAGTAGCCGGCGGGCCGCCCCGACGCACAGGCCTCGAGAACGCCGCCGATCCCGCCTCCTTCGGGGCGGGATCGTGCTTTGGGCCCGTTCGCCCATCGCATCGACGAAGGCGGCGCACCGGTAAATCCTCCCACGCGATCGGTGATATCCCCCGGTTCCGTTTCCCCCCGCTCCCGGCGACAATGCAACCACCATCGAGCGGGAGGTTGACATGAACCGACGATCCGTATTTCTGATGACCCTGGCCGTTTTCGCCCTCTCGGCCTGCTTTCAGGCGGACGCCCTCGCCTGGAAGCCCAAGACCCACTCCTTCCTGGGATACCGGCTGGTGAAGGAGTGCAACGACCACGGCGGCTGGGTGGAGGTCCCGCCCTATGGCTACTTCAAGGTCCCGGCCGAGCATCTGGAACTCATCACCACCTACAACGCCTACTTCATGGGCGGCACCGTGGGGCCCGACGCCTACGCCGACATCTACATCGGCCAGGCCTTCATCCACCCCCGGGAGGGGACGACCTCCGGCGAGTGGGTGAAGTACCTGTGGGACAAGGCCTGCGCCCTTCCGGAGGGCAGCGAGACCACCGACGAGCCCGCGGGGGCCTACCTCCCCCTCAACACGGGCCGGGGGTCCCAGATGCTCGAGGACGTGGCCATCGAGCGCACCGCGTCGCGGCTGACCCGCACTCAGTACAAAAAAGCCTGCAAGGCTTTCGTGCTGGGCATGATGGTCCACGGGGCCTGCGACCTCTTCGGGCACACCTGGGTGAACAGCTGGGCCGGCGGCCCTTTTCCCAAGGTCACCGACGGGATCACGTCCGCGGAGGCTCAGAACATCGCCCGCCACATGCTGGTGGAAACCTACGTGGACCAGAAGATCGGCTGGTCTGCCGACGGGGGCTGCTCCCCCCGGATGTTCTCCCTCCGGGCCATCCTCTTCAACGGGTCCGTCGCCTCCGGGTTCAACCCGCTGTTCCAGAAGACCGGTTTCCCCAAGCACCTCGACGTGTTCATACGGCTGCGACAATCGCTGGGGGACGCCATCGGACGGCTGAACCCCGGTGACTGGTTCCAGAACCTGATCCGGACGTACTGCATCAACTGGGTCGCCGACATCGACACCGGGCTCAGCGCCTGGGTTTACGCCAACGCGGAGGTGGGCCGCCTCGTCACCCAGGGGAAGCTCGTGTTGAGCGACGACGAGAAGGGGGAGAACGGCTACGACGCCGTGGACGTCCTGCAGGCCTGGGCGGACCAGTACCTGTCCAGCATGTGCGGGGAGCCGGACATCCTGGTGGCCCTGGACGAGTTGTTCAGCGACGTCATGGACTACCTGGCGTACCTGGACCCGCTCGCCGCCCTGAAGGAGGAGATCAAGGACCGGGTGCTGGAATGGCTCTGCGAGGAGATCACCGGCCAGGATCCCGACACGCTGGCGGCCTGGATGAAGAACCCCGCCAACTATATCAAGGAACCCCTCTTCCCGCCCAACGCCCTGGCCCGGATCAACGGGGAGCTGGGGAACTTCGGTTCCGCGGGGATGGACTGCTGGGACAACGCGGACGAGAACCTGCTCCACAACTTCGAGCCGTTCTACAACAGCCTCGCCATGTCGAAGCTGGTGCTCATCGGCCATGCCGGGGCCGACGAACTGCTCACCCGCGCCCTGAACCGCCCCGTGAGCCAGTTCAACACCAACGAGGGGCGAAAACACCCGCTCGTGGAGTTCATCGGCAGCTTCGACGAGAGCGACTGGTTCAAGACCGCGGGGTTCCCGCTCTGGGGGAACACCGAGTACCGGGGCCAGGTCTTCCACCTGCTCTTCGCCGGGTTCCTGGACGTGTCCATCGCGAACCCGGCCATCACCAGCGCCTCCCTGGCGTTCCGGAAGTACGCGCCTCTGGAGAACCTCCCGTTGTCGCCCTGGTACAGCGCCGCCAGCGGGGTGGTCTCCAACATGTGGAAGTTTCCGACCCAGGTCTGCCTGAGCACCAGCTCCACGGTCCCCCTGGAAGGCTTCGTGACGGGGGCCAACCACCGGCTCCTCTTCCGGGGGGACATCCCCTCGGGGTCACGGAACACCTTCTTCACGGCCGACCTGTCCGGACCGGGGGAGATCCGGGCCTTCGTCCGGGCCAAGGGGGACCTCTTCCCCAAGGGGAAGCCGGCGGCGAAAGTGCGGTACGAGTTCCCCGACTGGCGTCACTGGGAACCTGACTACGCCTGCCACTACGCCTACGACTGGGACCCGGAGGGGGAATACAATGTCAATTTCCCCATGCACCCTTACGTCCACTACAGTCTGCTCCCTCACTTCTGCTTCCGGAAGCTCGACCAGGCGGTGGTTCACGCGAACTGGCGGGAGGGAGACGCCCAGATGAACCTCGGGGACTGCAACGGGCCGCACTGGAGCTTCCCGCTCATCCCGGACATCCTGACCAACCGTTACCTGGACTGGGCCAACCTCACGCTGGAAAACTTCGGCTACTCGGGGTACGGCGACATCTTCGGCTGGCACCGGCTCTACTGCGGCTATTACTCCAACGACGACCGCCTGCTCATCCCCGGCCAGGAAGTGAAGACCACCCTGCTGGAGCGCACGGTGAACGCCGACGAGATCCACGTGAACGCGGTCAACTTCTCCGGCGAGATCGCGCCGGGTCAATCCACCCAGGGGGTGCTCAACCAGGTGAAGACGGAGCCGGGGGCGCTCTCCCTGATCAGCCACCCGGGATGCGAGACCACGAGCGCCTGGGCGGTGAACGACCCGGACGAAGTCCTGGCGACCTCCTGGCCCTTTTTCTCCGGGGAGCACGGCCTCGTCGCCATCGACGGCCGCTTCGACACGGACGACATGCAGAGCATCGACAGCTGGGTGAAACACCGGCTGCTGAAGGGCATCAAGACCCGGATCGTGGGCGGGAGCGGCCTGCTTCCCCCCGAGTGCCGTGACCTCGCCGCCCCGGCACGCCACGACAGCCTCTTCACCACCCGGACGGTGGCCTACGCGCCCCAACCCACGACCGCCTCCGTCCTGAGCGCCGTCAGGTCCGGCTACAGCTACGTCTCCACCGGCCCCGACATCGCCATCTACCTGCTCCCGTACAAGCGGGTGAACAACGTCTGGACCGACGGGAGCTTCCTCCACATGGGGCAGACGCTGTACACCGCCACCAGCATCGAACCCCTCCGCGACAAGGGGGATCTCTACGTCCTGGTCCCCAACCTTCAGGACAACCCCAACCTCGACATCGTGGTCTACAAGGGGACCGTCGGCGGAACGGAAACCGTCGTCCCCGACAGTTGCTACCTTGGGGCCCACATCTGGCAGGTGGACGTGAAGCCGGGCCTGTACTACCGGGCCGAGGTCCGGTCGGTCATCAACCCGCGGAAACGGGCCCTGACCAACCCCATCTGGATCGACTTTTTCCCGCCCGTCTCGTTCACCCCGTGAGTGGGCGAAGCGGACGAGGTCGGAGGCAGGACAACCCCTCGACCCCGGATGCTTCGTCATACCAGAGGAACCTCAGGGGGTCCGAACCGGTCGGGCCCCCTTCCCTTTCCCCCGCCAATCTGCTACAGTTTCCCCGTCGCCGGTCGAAATCGCACGGGAGACCTGCCTGATCCATGGATTGTGCCGTCCTGCTCATCCGGTTGTTCGAGGAAGAGACCCTCTTCACCCTGGTCCGGGAGGACGACCTCGCCTTCCGGCGATCCTTCCCGGGCCCCCCGCCCTTCGACCCTCCCGGCGTGCCAACGGGCCGCCGGCAGGAACGCGTCCCCCTCGGCGCCTTCCTTCGGGGCCTGCCGGCGGCGGAACGCCCCGCGGCCTGCCTCGTGGCCCTCTGCTCGGACCTCCCCCCGGGGTTCGACGACGCCGCCCCGTCCGCGGAGCGCCAGGTCCTCTCCCATGTCCTGGACTCGGGCGGTCGCGTCGCGGACCTGTACCACCACGACCGGAACCGCCCCTTCCCCGGTCTCCAGCTCGAGGCGCTCCGCCAGCTCCCCGGCGCCCTCGTCGCCCCCGCCCCGCACTTCACCCTGGCGGCGGGGCTGACGCGGGCGCGGGAAGCCGGTCTGCCCGGCGGCGTCCCGCTGGCGTGGGTGCACGTGGGGCCGCACCGGACCACCGTTTTCTGCCTTCGGGAAAGGCCGCCCCGGGCTGACGGGGGCCGGAGTGCCCCGCCCCCCCCCGGCGACGCCGGCGCCCCGGGCCCTTGCCCCGGGGCCGTCACCCCCGCCCCGCCCCGCGGACGCGATACCGGGAGCGTGCCGCCGGTGGCCTGCGGCGCGGCGCCCTCCCCCGGGGGACCGGTTTCCCGCCCGGCCCTGACGGGTTTCCGGTTGACGGCGGTATTCTCGCACCGCACGGCGCTGCTTAACCCGCGGAAACTGGAGGACTACATCCTCCGCACGGTGGCCGGCGCCCCGCTGGACGAGGAGATCCGCCTGGACGGGGGTATTTTCGCCGAGATCCGCTCCGAGGCCGGAATCGACGAGCGGCCGGAGATCCTGCTGCACGACCCCGCGGGCGCGTTCCACGAGATGCCGGGGGTCGTCCGTGTGGCGCAACGGGGCGGCCTCGACCTGGAGGACGAGGGGATGCTCGCCGCCCTCCCCGCGTTCCGGCTGCCGTTACTCAGGCTGTAGGCTGTAGGCTTTAGGTTTAGGGGGGGGCTGGGGGGCTGAGATCTGAGGTGTGGGGTCGGGGTCTGGGGTGGAGGGTGAAGCTAGGTCAGACAAGTCAGACAAGTCAGACAAGTCGGACAAGTCGGACAGGTCTGACAGGTCTGACAGGTCTGACAGGTCTGACAGGTCTGACAAGTCTGACGAAGCTCCGGAAAGCCCGATCACCCCCGCGCCTTCACCCCAGCACTTTCGCCCCTGAGCCTTCACCCTTGCGCCTTCGCCCCCTCGTCTTCGCCCCGCGCTTTTTCCCGTGGCGCGTATTTCCCCCGGTGCGGTAAAATGGCGCACACCACCGTTTCGGGGGGACGCACCATGGAAACCAACGATGCCATTCTCCGGGAGATCGATGCCGACCGCGGGGAGATCGACGCCGACGGCCGGGAAATCGAGGACCTCCGCCGGGAGATCCGGCGCCACGAGCACCTCTACTACGTCCTCGACCGGCCCGAGATCGACGATGCCGCGTTCGACGCCCTGATGCGCCGCCTCCGGGACCTGGAGGCGCTCCACCCCGACCTCGTCACCCCCGACTCCCCCACCCAGCGCGTGGGCGGCAAACCCTCCGAGAGCTTCCCCTCCCGGGCCCACGAGGTCCCCATGCTGAGCCTGGACAACACCTACGACGAGGGGGACCTCCGGGAGTTCGACGCCCGGGTGCGCAAGCTCCTCCCGGGGGAGGCCTTCTCCTACACCGCCGAACTCAAGTACGACGGCCTCAGCATGTCCCTGATCTACGCGGACGGCCGCCTCGCCGCCGCCGTCACCCGGGGCGACGGGGCCACGGGAGAGGTGGTGACGCCGAGCATCCGGACCATCCGGGCCGTCCCGCTCGCGCTGAGCGCTTCGGCGCCGGGCGGCCCCGTGCCGTCCACCGCCGCCGTGACGGGGTCCGGGGCCGCTCCCGCGCCCGGGCCGACGTCCCCGGGGCGCCCCCGCCAGCCAATCCTGCCCGGGTTCCTGTCGGAAGAGTCCCCGGCGCCGACCGCGGCGCCCCCCCCGGAACCCGAGTTCCGTCTCACGCCACCTGTCCCGCCGCGCCGGGAGGCCCCGCTGCTCGAAGCCCCCGGCGTACCGCCCGCCCCCGCGCCCGCCACACCCACCGGGGCGCGCCTGGAGGTCCGGGGCGAGGTGGTGATGCCGGTGAAGAGCTTCGAGCGGCTCAACGAACAGCGCAAGCGCGACGGGGAACCCCTCTTCGCCAACCCGCGCAACGCCGCGGCGGGGAGCATCCGCAACCTCGACCCCCGCGTCAGCGCCTCGCGGAAGCTCGACTTCTACGCCTGGGGCGTCATCGCGGAAGGGCTGGCCTTCGCCCGCCACGCCGACGCCCTGGCGTACCTCCGGGCGCTCGGCTTCAAGGTGGGCGAGCCCTTCGCCGTCTGCGACTCCCTGGAGGAGGTCCTGGCCTTCATCCGCCGGGTGGACCCCCTCCGGGACGCCCTCCCCATGGAGATCGACGGCGTGGTGGTGAAGGTCAACGAGATCGCCCTCCAGGAACGCCTCGGGAGCACCTCCAAGTGCCCCCGCTGGGCCGTGGCCTACAAGTTCCCCGCCCGGCGGACCGCCACCCGCATCAACGCCATCGTGGTGCAGGTGGGGCGCACGGGGGCGCTGACCCCCGTGGCCGAGTTCGACCCCGTCTTCCTGGACGGCTCGCTGGTGCAGCGGGCCACCCTCCACAACCCCGACGAGGTGGAGCGCCTGGACGTGCGGGTCGGGGACTGGGTCTTCATCGAGAAGGGCGGCGACATCATCCCCAAGGTGGTGAGCGTGATCCCCGAGAAGCGCGAGGGCGACCCGCCCCCCTTCCGAATGCCCGACCACTGCCCCGTCTGCGGCGGCGGCGTCTTCCGGGAGCCCGAGGAGGCGGTGCTGCGCTGCGTCTCCGCGGACTGCCGGGCGCGGCTTCGGGCCTCGCTCCTCCACTTCGCCTCCCGGAAGGCCATGGACGTCCAGGGCCTGGGCGAGTCCCTGGTGGACCAACTCCTGGAGAAGGGCCACGTGAAGGGAATCCCCGACCTCTACGCGCTGGACGGGACGGAACTCGCGGGGCTGGAGCGGATGGGGAAGAAGTCCGCCCGCAACCTCCTCGACGAGCTGGACAAGAGCCGGAAACTGCCGCTTCGCCGCCTCCTCTTCGGGCTCGGGATCCGCTTCGTGGGCGAGCGCACCGCCAAGGTCCTGGCCCGGCGGTACCGGACCCTGGACGCCCTCGCCGCCGCCCCGGCCGAGGGACTCGCCGAGACGCCCGAGGTGGGCCCCGTCATCGCCGGGAGCGTCCGGGCCTTCTTCGACGAGCCGTCGAACCTCGCGCTGGTGGAGCGCCTGCGGGCCTCGGGGCTCAGCTTCGAGGAGACCGGGGACGCCGCCGTCCAGGGCGTGCTCTTCGCCGCCGGGGGCGAGTCGGCGGAAACTGGAGAGGGGCCCTGTGCCGGGGAGTCCCCCGACGGGACGGGGCCGGGCGGGACGCCCGCCGGCGGGAGTGGCGGGGTCCTCGCGGTCGGGCCCGCGGGGGCCGCCGGGGCCGGCCCCGAGAGTGACCGAACCCCTTCCGGCAGCCCGCCACCAAGGCCTTCCGCCCCAGGCGGCACGGGATCGCCGGCATCCGGCACGCCGCCGCCCGAATCCCCCGCCGCCGTCGATTTCTTCTCCGGCCGCACCTTCGTGCTGACCGGGGCCCTCGCCGCCATGACCCGGGACGAGGCTTCCGAGCGGATCGAGCGCCTGGGCGGCCGCACCGCCTCGTCCGTCAGCCGGAAGACCGACTTTTTGATCTGCGGCGCCGACGCCGGCTCCAAGCTCAACAAGGCCCGCTCCCTCGGCATCCCCGTTCTCACCGAGGCGGAGTTCCTGGAAAAACTGAAGTAGAACCCCTCGGCAGAGGGGTTCCCGCCCTCCCTCCCCAACCTTGACGTCCCCGGATTGAGGGTTGACGGCGGCCGGGGGTTCCTGCTAGAGTGATCGGTCAATCGGTCTCCGGATTCAAAGAGGACAAGCATGACCTTTAATTTCAGCCCGTTGTGTCTTCTCCCGGCACCGCGTCGGCGCGCCGCCGGCCTTCGATCCCTCGCCGCGGTCCCCGCCGTGGTCGCCCTCCTGCTCGCCGGCGCCGCCTGCGGTCGAAAGGACGGCGTCGCCTCGGGGACCCTCCGTGTCGGCTACTTCGCCAACATCACCCACGCCCAGGCCATCATCGGACGCGCCAAGGGGACCTTCGAGGCGAAGACGGGCCTGCCGGTGGCCTACAAGGTCTTCAACGCCGGCCCGACGGAGATGGAGGCGCTCCTGGCCGGCGAGATCGACATCGCCTACGTCGGCCCCAACCCCGCCATCAACGCCTACCTCCGCGCCGGCAAGGGCGCCCTGCGCATCGTCGCCGGCGCCACCTCGGGCGGGGCCTCGCTGGTGGTCCGCAGGGAACTGGGCCTCCGTGCCCCGGCCGACCTGAAGGGGCGCACCGTGGCCTCGCCGGAACTGGGCAACACCCAGGACATCACCCTGAGGGCCTGGCTGAAGCAGCAGGGGTTCACCCCGGGGACGGACGTCAAGGTCAAGCCGGTGAAGAACCCCGAGATCCTCATGCTCTTCCGCCAGGGGAGCCTGGACGCCGCGTGGGTCCCCGAGCCCTGGGCCACCCGCCTGTGCCGGGAGGCGGGGGGGGAGATCCTGATCGACGAGACTTCCCTGTGGCCCGGGGGCCGGTTCACCACCGCGGTCCTGGTGGTCCGGGAGGACTGGGTCCGGCAGCGCCCCGACGTGGTCCGAAAGTTCGTCGAAGCCCACGTGGAGACCACCCGGTGGTCCCTGGACCACCCGGCGGAAGCGGTGGACGTCATCCGGGCCGGCCTCGAGGCCGTCATGCAGAAACCCCTGTCCCGGGAAATCCTGTCGGAGGCGTTTTCCCGCATGAAGCTGACCTGGGACCCGGGGGTCGCCTCCATGAGGGAGTCGGCGGCCCGGGCCCGGGACCTGGGTTACCTGCCGCCGGGGTACGGTCCCGACGACATCGGGGGACTGTTCGAGCTCGCCCCGCTCGGTGCCGTGCTGCAGGCGATGAACCTTCCCCCGGTCCAACCCTGACGGCGGACCGCGGTGCACAGGCGGCAGCTTTGAAACGCGTCGAACTCGACCACATCTCCAAGAGCTTCCAGCAGCGCTCCGGCCCCGTGCCGGCCGCCACGGACGTCACCCTGTCGATGGCCCCGGGGGAGTTCCTCTGCGTGGTGGGGTCCTCGGGCTGCGGCAAGTCCACCCTCCTCAATCTCGTCGCCGGGCTGGAGAAGCCCGACCGGGGCGAGGTCCGCATCGGCGGCGTCCCCGTCACGGGACCCTCGCGCGAGTGCGGGATGATCTTCCAGGAACCGCCCCTCTTCCCCTGGCTCAACGCGTCGCAGAACGTGGCCTTCGCCCTGCGCATGGCGGGCCTTCCCCCCCGGGAGCGCACCGAGCGGGCCCACTCGCTCCTCCGCACGGTGGGGCTGACCGACTTCGCCCGGGCCTGGCCTCACGAGCTTTCGGGCGGCATGCGCCAGCGGGTCGCCCTGGCCGCCGCCCTGGCCAAGGACCCCGAGATCCTGCTCATGGACGAGCCCTTCGCCGCCCTGGACGCCCAGACCCGCGACGAACTCCACGAGGAACTGGAGCGGATCTGGCAGACCACCCGCAAGACGGTGATCTTCGTGACCCACAACGTCCGCGAGGCCGTCCGGCTCGGTGAGCGGGTGATCCTGATGTCCGTCCGGGGCGGGTCGATCCACCGGGAGTACCCGGTCGACCTCCCCCGCGGACGCCACCTCGAGGACGTGGAGCTGGTGCGGATCGCCTCCGTGATTCGGGACGACCTCCGTTCCCAGGCCGGCCCGGGGGCCGTTGCGCCGGAGGCCTCGGCACCGGCGGCGGGAGGCGGGTCATGAGCACCGCGCGCGCCGGGGAAAGCCGCGGACGTCTCGGCCGGGCCCTGCTGCAGGTCGGCTTCTTCGGGGGCCTGGTCCTCCTCTGGCACGGCCTCCACGCCGCCCGGATCTGGGACCCCGTGCTTTTCCCCTCGCCGCTCCAGGTGGCGCAGTCCTTCTGGACGGGGTTCGCCAACGGGAGCTACCCGGCGGCCGCGGCAGCCAGCCTGCAGCGGCTCCTGCTGGGGTACGCCTTGTCCGTGACGGGCGGCGTTCCCCTGGGCCTCCTCCTGGGGCGCGTCCGGTGGGCCGACGCCACCATCGGCTCCCTGGCGCTGGGCCTCCAGGCCATCCCCAGCATCTGCTGGCTCCCCCTGGCCATCCTGTGGTTCGGCCTGGGCGAGGAGGGGATGCTCTTCGTGGTGGTCATGGGCTCCCTGATGGCCCTCACCCTGTCAGTGCGCGACGGCGTCCGGGCCATCCCGCCCCTCTACCTTCGCGCGGCCCGCATGCTGGGCGCCGGCGCGCGGCAGGCCTACCTCCACGTGGTGCTCCCCGCGTCCCTCCCCGCCGTGGTCACCGGCGCCAAGATGGGGTGGTCCTTCGCGTGGCGCTCCCTCATGGCCGCCGAGCTGCTCTACGTGGACACCGGCCTCGGCGCCCTGCTGACCACGGGGCGGGAACTGCACGACATGCCCCAGGTGGTGGCCGTCATGGGCGTCATCATGCTCCTGGGCCTGCTGGCCGACCGCCTGGTCTTCGGCTACCTGGAGCGGAAGATCCAGGAACGGTGGGGCCACGAGCCCCAGGGCTCGGGATGGGGTTTGTGATGCCCCCCCTTCTCGTGCTATAGTCTGTTTTTTCAGAGAGGGGTTCCCCCGATACCCCACCGGTATCGGGGTCGGAATCGCTATCGGGGTCGGAATTCGGTATCGGTATCGCAGTCGCTGTCGCTATCTAGGCTTCCAGACCGGGGAACAGGCGGCACCGATTGCGATTGCGACACCGATACCGATTCCGATATCGATGGCGATTGCGATACCGAAAGCGATACCGATGGCGATTCCGATACCGATACCGATACCGAGGGGAGAGAGCGAGAAGGATATAGAAGATGTGTGACACCCGGCAAGAACTCAACCCCTGCCCCCGCGCCCTCGGCGTGAACGACCGGCGGCGCCTGAACGGGCACGGTTCCTGGCTGGTCTGGCTCACGGGGCTGTCCGGCTCCGGCAAGTCGACCCTGGCGCGGATGCTGGAGGCCGAACTTCACCGCCGCGGGCGGCGGGTCTTCCACCTGGACGGAGACCATCTTCGCACGGGCCTGAACGCCGGGCTCGGCTTCTCGGCGGAGGACCGGCGGGAGAACATCCGCCGCGCCGGGGAGGTCGCGAGGCTCCTGGTGGAGGCCGGGCTGGGCGTGGTCGCCGCCTTCATCTCCCCCTACCGGGCGGACCGGGACCGGGTCCGGGCCCTCTTCGCCCCGGGCGAGTTCGCCGAGGTCCACGTGCGCTGCAGCCTCGAGACCTGCGAGCGCCGGGACGTGAACGGGCTCTACCGGAAGGCCCGGGCCGGCGGGCTCCCCGGCTTCACCGGCATCGACGACCCCTACGAGGAGCCCCTCGAGCCCGAGCTGGTCCTGGACACCGAGGCGTTGTCCCCCGCCGGGGCCCTCGACCGGCTGCTCGCCCTGACGGACGGCCTGGAAGCCCGCCAGCGGCCGTCCTGGGCGGGTGCACCCGGGCAGGGAGCGGAGGAGGTTTCATGAAACACCTGACGGAACTGGAGAACCGCTCCGTCTACATCCTGCGGGAAGCCTACAAGCACTTCGACCGCCTCTGCATGCTCTGGTCCATCGGGAAGGACTCCACCGTGCTGCTCTGGCTGGTCCGGAAAGCGTTTTTCGGCCATTGCCCCATCCCGCTGGTCCACCTGGACACGGCCTACAAGATCCCCGAGATGATCGCCTACCGCGACCGGCTGGCGGCGGAGTGGGGCTTGAACCTCGTGGTGGCGAAGAACCGGGCAGCCCTGGACGCCGGCATGCATCCCGACCGGGGGCGCATCGCGTGCTGCACGGCCCTCAAGACCGACGCCCTCCGGATCGCCCTCGAAGAGAAGGGCTACAACGGCGTGATCGTGGGGGTCCGCTCCGACGAGGAGGGGACCCGGGCCAAGGAGCGCTACTTCTCCCCCCGGGACGAGCGCAACGAGTGGGACTTCCGCGACCAGCCCCCCGAGTTGTGGGACCAGTTCAAGACCCGCTTCGCCCCCGGCACCCACGTCCGCATCCACCCGCTCCTCGACTGGACCGAGATCAACGTCTGGGAGTACATCCGGGAGGAGCAGATCCCCGTGATCCCCCTCTACTTCGACCGGGGCGACGGGAAGCGCTACCGCAGCCTGGGTTGCTGGCCCTGCACCTTCCCGGTCTCCTCCACCGCCTCCACCGTGGACGACATCATCCGCGAACTGCGCGCCACGCGGGTGGCGGAGCGGGCGGGCCGGGCCCAGGACGCCGACCGCGGCATGGAAAAACTCCGGAAGGACGGGTACATGTGACATGAGAGACGCCGGCCCTTCCCCCGAGAATCTGCAGGTGGTCCTGGCGGGCCACGTGGACCACGGCAAGTCGACGCTCCTGGGGCGGCTCTACGCCGACACGGGCACCATCCCGGAGTCCCTGGTGGAGAGGGTGCGCGACATCTGCGAGCGCCAGGGGAAACCCTTCGAGCACGCCTTCCTCTTCGACGCCTTCCTGGAGGAGCAGGAGCAGGGGGTCACCATCGACACGGCCCGCACCTTCTTTCACTGGAAGGGGCGCCGCTACACCGTCATCGACGCCCCCGGGCACCACGAGTTCATCAAGAACATGGTGACGGGCGCCGCCCGCGCCGAGGCCGCCGTCCTGGTGATCGACGCCGGCGAGGGCGTCCGGGAGCAGTCGCGACGGCACGGGTACCTCCTGGGCCTGCTCGGGGTGCGCCAGATCGCCGTGGCGGTCAACAAGATGGACCTGGCCGGGTTCGGGGAGGAGGCCTTCGAGGCTATCCGCGGGGAGATCCGCGCTTTCCTGGCGCGCCTGGGGATCACGCCGCGGTGGGTGGTCCCCGTCAGCGCCCGGCAGGGAGACAACGTGACGACCCCCTCCGAGCGGATGCCCTGGTACACGGGCCCCACGGTGCTGGGCTGCCTCGAGGGGTTCACGAAGCCCCTCCCGCCCGGGGACGCCCCCCTGCGCTTCCCCATCCAGGACGTCTACAAGTTCGACACCCGGCGGGTCCTGGCGGGGCGGGTCGAGTCCGGCACGTTGCGGGTCGGCGACCGCCTGGTCTTCTCCCCCTCCAACAAGGCGACGACCGTGCGCAGCGTGGAGGCCTTCAACGTCCCCCACCCGCCCCTGTCCGCCGCGGCGGGACAGTGCACCGGCATCACCCTGGAGGACCAGCTCTTCCTCGAGCGGGGCGAGATCGCCTCCCACAAGGAGCGGCCCCCGGAGGTCTCCGACCGCTTCCGGGCCAACCTTTTCTGGCTGGGGACGGCGCCCCTGGCCCCCGGCCGCAGCTATGTGCTCCGCCTGGCCACCCGGGACGTGGAGATGCAGGTGGAGGAGATCACCCGAGTCCTCGACGCCTCCACCCTGGAGCCCCGGGAGCACCCCGCGGAGATCCGCCGTCACGACGCCGCCGAGGTGGTCGTCCGCACCGTCCGCCCCATCGCCCTGGACCGCTTCGAGGACCTGGAGGCCACGGGCCGCTTCGTGGTGGTCGATGGTTTCGACATCCGGGGGGGCGGGATCGTCACGGGCATCCTGGAGGGCGAGCGCGACCGGTTCCGCCGGGAGGCCCGCCGCCGCGACCTCGAGTGGCGGGAGGGGGAGATCCGCGAGGAGGAGCGCGTGACCCGCAACGGGCACCAGTCCGGGCTGGTCCTCTTCACCGGGCCCTCGGGAAGCGGCAAGGCGAGGCTCGGGCGCATCCTGGAGCGGAAGCTCTTCAACAACGGCCGTCAGGTCTTCCTCCTGGACGGCAAGAACCTCCGGGCGGGGCTCGACGCCGACATCGCCCCCGGGAGCGGGACCGAGGCCGCGCGCCGCTTCGGCGAGGTGGCGGTCATCCTGCTCCGCGCGGGCTTCATCGTGGTGTGCGTCACCAACGACATCCCCCAGGAGGACCACCCCGTCATCCGGGACCTGGTCCACCCGCACCCGGTGGTGAACGTTCACATGGACAAGGTCGAGGCGCCCCCCCCACCCGCCGCCGACCTCTTCTTCCGGAGCGACGCCGATTTCCGTGCCGCCGCCCGGGCCATCCGGGACCGGATGGAGGCCGTGGGGATCCTTTTCTGACACGAGGTGAGACGTGAAAACCAGACGATCCTGGAGAATCATGGGACTGTCCGTCGCCCTGGCCCTGGCCGGGGTATTCCTCCTCTCCTGCGGGAAGGCCGAGCCCCCCGTACCCTCCCCCGCCGCCACCGCCCCCACCGAGCCGGCCCCGCCCGCAGGCGGCCCCGCCGTGACGCCGCCCGACGGGAGCGGCCCGGCCGTCACGCCCCCGCCCTCGCCCACCGAGTCGGTGGCGTGGAAAACCCCGGAAGGGGTGCGGAAAGACTACGCGGAGGAGCGTAAAGCCACGGTGACGAAGCTGAAACAGGCGGGCGACGCCGAGTTCACCCGACTGCGGTCCGCCGTGCGGGAACTCAAGCAGGAGGCCTGGCAGGCCGCCCACACCCGTTACCCCGACCTGGGCAGGGTGGCGGACCCGGGCATGCAGCACCGCCAGACCTGGAAACGCATCCAGGAGATGGCCGCCGCGGGCGACCGGGCGTGCAAGGCTTTTCTCAAGGCCCGGACGGACCTGGACGACTACCTCTGCAAACAGAACCCCGAGCTGAAGAAACTGAGGGAGGCCCGGAAGGAAGACCACACGCCCGATGAGTGACGGACCTTCCCCCGGCCTCCCCCCCGGCGCCGACCGGCCAGCGGAACCAACCCCCGTCCCGGACCCGCTTTCGGGAGGGGGGACGCCTGCCATCTCGGTGATCGTCCCCTCCTACAACAGCCGCTGGACCATCCCGCACACGCTGGAGAGCCTGCGCCGGCAGGAGGGCGCCCCCCCCTTCGAGGTCCGCGTGGTGGACTCCTCCGACGACGGCACCGGGGACCTCCTGGAGAAGGATTTCCCGGACGTCGATCTGCACCGGATGGCGGGGCGGACCTTCCAGGGCCGGGCGCGGAACCTCGCGGCCCGGGCGGCGAGGGGCGGGGTCCTCGCCTTCATCGACGCGGACTGCGTCGCCGACCCGCACTGGGTCCGGCGGATCGGGGAGGCCTTCGCCGACCCGGCCGTGCAGGCCGTGGGGGGGGTGCTCACCAACGCCAACCCGAAAAACGCGGTCAGCCGGGCCATGTTCGTGATCCAGTTCCACCCCTACCTCCTCGCGGGGGGCCGCCAGGCCGTCGGGAACCTCCCCGCCAACAACCTCGCCTACCGCCGGGACCTGTTCCTGCAGTACGGGGGGTTCCCCGAGTCCATGGGTTCCTCCGAGGAAACCCTGCTCCACAACCGCTTCCGGGAGGATGGCGTCACCCTCTGGTTCGACCCCGGGATCCGCGTGGCCCACTTCAACCTGGACCGCTGGGGAGTCTACCTCGGGCACCAGGCCAAGCAGGGGCGCTTCTACCGCATCGCCCGCTTCCAGGCCGACCTCCCGGGCTCCCGGGCCCTCAACAGCCTCCTCCTCACCCCGCTCTTCCCCGTCTACCGCTTCTTCCGCTGCCTGCCCGCCCTCCTGCGGGAAGTGAAAGGCCCCGCCCGGCGCGCCGCCACCGCGTTCCCCCTCCTGGCGGGCCTCGTCGCCTTCTCCTGGGGGGAGGTCCACGGCCACCTCACCCGCCGGCGCTACCCCCCGCCGGGATGAGGGCATGGCATGGCCCGAACACCCTTCAAACGGTGGAAGTACGTTCGGCCGGATAAAAACGCCTGACAGCCGGCAGGCCAGGTTGGAACGTTTGCCTCTCCAGCTCTCTTTGCGTTCTTTGCGTTCTTTGCGTTCTTTGTGGTAAATTCTGGATGCAGAAGCCGGGGCGTTACGCGTGGGCAGTTGGAAGGCATCCGTTGGAGAGAGAGAATGGGTGCAGGCTGCAGGAAATCCAGCGGTCGGGTGCGGGCATTTGCCGCCCTGATTCTGCTGGCCTTCGGGTCGGGCGACCCGATCGCGGCGGCCGACGAGCCGGGAGCAGCGAAAGGTGTTCGGCCGGCGAGGCGGCTAGAGTCCGGCACGTCCAACCCCACCCTCTACGACCTCGGCCAGTTCCTCGCCGCCAACGTCGACCGGCCGCCGCTGCTGAACCACGACACGGACGGCGACGGGCGCGTCACGGCGGCCGACGCCGTCCGGCTTTTCCGCCCGGACCACGACCCCTGCCGCCGGGTGCAGCGCCTCCTGGGCCCGGGCCTCACCGAGACCGTCGGCGGGGTCCCCTGGGGCAGTGACCTGGGGGTCCTGGTCCCCCACGGCGGGGAACTGTGGATGCTGGTGGGCGACGTGATAGGCGACGGCGTCTTCGCGCCCAACACCGCCGCCCGGACACCGGACACCCTCGCGGTCGACGGCCTCCCCTTTTCCTGGCGCACCGACCCCGGCGGATACCCCCTTCCCTTCTTCCCCCGCATCGACCCCGACTCCACCGTCCCCGCCGGGGCCCTCTCCGTGGACGGGAACCTGTACGTTTTCCTGATGGACGTCCTCGACTGGGACGAGCCGGTGCGGGCCCGGGCGGTCCTGGCCTGCTCCGTCGACGTCGGCTCCTCGTTTCAGACGGTCTGGACCGGACCCGAATCGAACCGCCTGGTCAACGTCTCCCCCGCTCGGGGGCCTCACCCCGACGACCCCGGCCAAGAGGTCGTCTACCTGGCCGCAAGCGGCGCCTACCGCCGGTCGCCGGTCTACCTGGCCTGGTGCGACCCGGCCGACCTCGGGTCGCCGGACCGCTACGCCTGGTTCCGGGGGGTTGCGGGCGGCGTCCCCCAGTGGGGCGAGGGCGTCGCCGCCGCCGTCCCCGTGCTGGACGGCGTCAAGGCCGGAGAACTCTGCCTGCGGCGCAATGCCTATCTCGGCGGTTGGCTGCTCTCCCTTTTCGACTACACCACCGGTAGCCTCGGCTTCTGGCGCGCCGCGTCGCCTTGGGGCCCCTGGACGCCGGGCCGACCCGTCTTCACCCCCGGCACGCGGGACTGGTACGAAGCGGGGTGGTACGGCCCCTACGGCGGCTACTCCGACCCCGCGCTGGACCGCGGCGGCGGGCAGGTGGTCTACTTCACCCTCTCCCTCTGGGTCCCCTACGCGGTCTTCCTCATGGAGACCGACCTGGCCCTGATCTTCCCCTGACGGAGCCGGTCATGCCCGGGACGGTCCCCCGACCCCTCTTCGTGTACGGGACGCTCATGCGCGGCGAGGCGAACCACCGCCTGCTGGAGGGGAAGGCGGAACGGATCGTCCCCGGCCGGTCTTCCGGTTTCCGCATGACCTCCCTCGGCCCCTTCCCCATGATCTTCCCCGCCGGAGACGACTGGAGCGTCCGGGGCGAACTGGTCCTCCTCCGCCCGGAAGTCTACCGGGAAACCCTGTGGCGGCTCGACCGCTTCGAGGGGGAGGGCGATCTCTTCTTCCGCCGCCCGTGCCGGGTGGTCACCGACGACGGCGAGGCGCACGACGCGGACGTCTACGTCGGCCCCGACCACCGGTTCCGGGAGGACGCCGCCATCCTCTCCGGAGACTGGCGCGAACACACCCGGGGGAATACCGAAACCCCCAATAAACACGGTAAGGACCCTTGACCATCCCTGGGCATCAGGGGTATGATGACCCTGGTCATGACCGCGGTCATTTTTGGGAGAAACGCCGATGAAGACCATCTCGAAAAGCAGGCTGAAGGCCCGGATGCTGCAAGTATTCAGGGAGATCGAGGAAGAAGGCGGGGAACTGATCGTCACCGACCACAACCAGCCCGTTCTGAAAATCGTCGCCATCCCGAAAAAAAAGGACATTCGTGAACTCTTTGCGGATGCCCAGGGCAAGGTCGTTTTCCTGGAAGACCTTACGACACCGACGCGTGATGAGTGGGAGCTGACGTGAACATGTTGCTGGACACCTGCGCGATGATGTGGAAACGTCCGCTTCATTCCCGCCGATGAAGACGTTTGGGTCCGGAACCTCGAGCTGGCCTGGGACCATGACGATCCCGCCGACCGGACCATCGTGGCCACGGCCCTCCTTCACGATCTCCCCATCGTTACCGCGGACAAGGTCATCGCCGCATTCTATCCCCACATCGTCTGGTGAGGCGCCTGAAGCGTCAGCGCCCGGCGTAGCGGCAGTCGAAGACCACGAAGGGGACGCTCAGCTCCACGCAGCCGTCCCGCTCCGCCACGGCGTCCAGCTTCGCCTCCACCAGGGTGAAGACCCGGTCGGCGTCCCGCGAACCGGGGATGGCCGACCACGCCGGGACAAACCAGTACCGGATGAAGTGGTGCCGTAGCATCGTCCCGCCGTCGGCGAAGCGGATCTTGAACCCGTCCTCGACGATCTCCGTGACGAGAAACCCCGCCCCCTCGATTCGCCGCCAGACCTCCGCCACCAGCGGCCGCTTGAGGCGGATGTGCTCCTTCACCCGGGGGACGGCGTCCTTGCGCCCCGCCTCCTCCAGCGCCTCCCGGAAGAGGGCGTAGAACTCCCGGAAGGTCTCGTCGGTGTTCATGGAGAAGAGGGCCTGGGCGCCCGGCCGGGCCACACGGCCGCACTCCAGGATGGTCCGGTCCAGGTCGGCCACGTTGTTGATCCCGTTGTTGGAGACGATCAGGTCGAAAAAATCGTCCGGGAAGGGCAGTTCCTCACCCCGGGCCGGCATCGCCCTTACGTTGTGAATCCGGTGCGTGCCCAGCTTCTGCTCGCAACGCTCGAGGGCCCGTTCCCAGGGGTCCACGCCGTAGACCATGCTCGAGCGGCCCAGGCGCTCCGCCAGTTCCACCAGGGGGAACCCCGTCCCGCAGCCGAGGTCCAGGGCCCGGATCCCCCTCCGCCAGGCGACGCGATCCAGGAGCCGCAGGCCGAACGGCGCCGACCACAGCGGCAGCTCGTCCACCACCGAGACATGTTCGGGGTTCTCCTCGTCCCAGGCGCTTTTCAGGTAGTCCTTCATGCCCCCCTCCCCCGACATGCGGTTGCACTTTCATGGTAGCACCGAAGGGGTGACATGTTAAGGGGAAAGGAGAAGGCTGTAGGCTGTAGGCTGTAGGCTGTAGGCTGTAGGCTGTAGGCTGTAGGTCCGGAGGGGTTCCCATCGGGGTCGGTATCGGTATCGGTATCGCAATCGGTATCGCAATCGCAATCGCAATCGGTCTCGCGGTCGCCGTCGGAGCCGCCGCCACCGTCGCGACCGAAGATGCCGCGCAGGCACGATCCTTGCTTAAACGCGCAGGTTCGGAAGCGACGCATGCCTCCCGCCGCCTTCGGGGCGGGTTTGCCCCTGCGCTGCCACGTCTTGTCCCCGGGGCGGCGCCGCGGACGCCCGTCACCTTCTCGCACCCCGGCTTGGGTTCCCCGGCGTCCGCGGCTTGCCCCGGGCTGAAACCCCTCTCCCCTTCGGGGAAAAGGGGAGGAGGATCATCAATCGAACCAGATCGGACGTTCGCGGCGCCCAACCGGGGTCTGACGTTCGCAGAACCCAGATGGGTCGGACGTTCGCAGAATCCAACCGGGGTCGGACGCTCGCGGTGTCCAACCGGAGTCGGACGTTCGCGGAACCCAACCGGAATTGGCGCTTCGAGGGACCTGCCCTCCCCGAAGGGGAGGGGGCGTCCCAGCCGGGGGCAAGACGCGGGCGCCGGCCGCAAACGTGCAACGGGCCGCTCGTTCGGGGCGCCCGCGTCGCCGCTCCCGGAACGCGGCAGCGGGGGATGCAGAAGCACCCTGAAAGGGTGCGGGGAAGGCGGGTTGTTCCCGGCCGCTGCTCCCCGGACCGGAAGGCCGCACCCGGGGATGCCGCCGTGCAACTCCACACGCAGCGTTCCTGTTTTCCCTTCTCTGGTTTTTCTGCGCGCGGAGGTTGCCAGAGCGCCGCTTTGATCGCGCCGCGCAGTCCGCCGGAGCGGCGCGGCCCTGGCGCAACTCCCTCGTCTTCCGGCAAACACAGGGGCGTGAAGGAACCAAAGGACCTGGGCTTTCTCCGGGACTTCGCCCGGAAAAGTGGCCTCGGCAGGCAACCGGAAACGACAACATGTTGGTAACGCGGCCGCTAAAGCGCTTAAAGAGCTTATTACACCCCAAACCAGAAAGGGGACCATTGACTCCAGCCCCCCCCTCATCGCCTCACACGGAAGTGACCGGTCACCGTGTAGGCGAACAGGATGTCCTCCTCCTTCGCACCCTCCCCGATGTTGTGGAGCACCAGGGGGACCCCGCCGGGCGTCCGGCGGTCGGAGACGATGCCGATGTGGGGGACCCCCCGCCCCAGGTCCCAGGTCACCAGGTCCCCCGGTCGGTAGTCCGCGGGGTTGCGGGTCACGGCCACCGCCCAGCCCTGCCGGCGGAACCAGGTCTGCAGGTTGGGGACCCGCCGGTGGTCGATGTTCGGATCGGGCGCGGAGAGGCCCCAGCGGTCCGGGTACTCGCGAAAGTGGGCCCGCATGTCCTCGTGGACCGCCTGCTGCAGGTCCAGCCGTTGCCCCCGGAAAGCCCGGACCAGGACGTCGGTGCAGACCCCCGTCTCCCGTGGCACGTCGCCGCCGGGGTAGGCCAGAACGCGGTAGGCGGGGTCGTACCCCGTGGTCACCCCCACCTGGGCCCGGGCGTCCGCCACGAGGCGGCCCGGGTCGATGGCCGGCGGCCTGTTCCCGGCGAGCGCAAAGGGGAAGACCGGCAGGAAGAGCCAAACGACGACCGGGGACGACAACCGTGAGACGAGGCCCACGCAACCCTCCGAAGACAGTGGTTCGCGGCGGGATCACCGACGCTACCGGTAAGATGCCCCGGCTCGCGGAAAGTTCAATCAGTGGAGGCCTTCAGCCAGGGAGTGGCGGAAGGGGTCGGGACCGAATGGTGCCGGGAACCATCCAAACCACGGGGTGCCTCCCCGTGGGCCCCATTCGAAGGCCAAGCCCCGAGACGACATCGGCGTACTATGCCATTCCCGAATCCCTCACGCCCGCGCCGGGACGGCGCGTGGGAACTTCAGGGCCCGTACAGCTCGGCGTAGCGCGCGGGAGACATCCGGCGGAGGGTCTTGTCCCCGTACTCGGAGACCCAGAGGAAGGCCCCGTCCCAGGCCAGGCCGCTGACGTAATCAAAGGGCAGCGTCCACCGGCCGACCACGCCGGGGGCCTCACCGCTCACCTCGAGAAGGAAGAGGGTGTCGCTGAAGACGTCGGCGAACCAGAGCCGGCGACCGTCCCAGGCCAATCCTTGGCAACCCTTGCCCGGCGAAGGGAAACGGTCCCGCACCCGGAGCGCCCCGTCCAGGCGGTAGAGCCAGGCTTCGCCGGGAGCGTTCTCCGTGTCGAGCCGGGTCGCCGCCCAGAAACCCTCCCCGTCGTGCACCAGGGCGCCCAGGCGCGGGGGGGCTTCCCGGTGGTCCTTCAACTGGAGCGTCGCCGGGTCGTGGAGGGTGAACACGAGACCTTCACCCTGGAACCAGGCCGCGTCCGCCACCCCGATCCAACCCGCCGCCCCGGCGGAGACGGCCCGGAGGCCGATCTGCTGGCGGTTGACGGGCTCCGTCACCGGCACCTTCTCCACGACCACCCGGTCGGCACCGGCGGGCCGGACCCGGAGGAAACCCGCGGGGGCGGCGCGGTTCCCCATCACCAGGTCCCCGTGCGAGGCCGCCAGCCCCAGGGGGTCCCCCGGAAGCCGGATGACACGGTCGAAATCCCCGGAAACCTTCTCCACCCGGACCTTCGAGACGGGTGGGCCGGTGACGGCGGGGGCGCCGGCGGTGGAGGCGGGCGGTTTCGAAGCCCCTTCCGGCGGCCTCCGGCTCAGGACGTAGACCAGCACCGCCAGGGCCACCACCAGCAGCAGGGCGAGGGGTGCCGCCCAGGTCGCCAGAGGGCTGCGCCGGGCCGGCATGGGCCCCGGGTGACCCGGCGTCGGGGTCGAACTGCCGGGCCCTCCCCCGGCCCGGGCTTTCCATCGGTCCGTGAGGACGCCGCAGAAGGGGCATTCCCGGGTACCGTCCTCCAGCGCTTTCCCACAGGCGGGGCAGGGTTGCATGATCACCTCCTCCCGGCCGTCACCGAAGCTGGAAGTTGACGATCACCGTCCCCTCGACGGGGACCCGTTCGCCGCCCACCTCGAAGGGCTCGTACCGCCACTTCCTCACGGCGTCCTTCGCGGCGCCGTCCAGCAGGGGGTGGCCCCGGAGCACCGTGATGTCCTTGACCCCGCCCTTCTTGTCCACGAGGACTTTCAGGATGACGATCCCCTGGATCCGGTTCCGGCGCGCGATCTCGGGATAGGAGGGGTCGACCCGGTGGACCAGGCGGGCGCTGAGGGCATTGGCCGCGACCCGCATCGGGCCGTCCGACGGCCGGTAGTCGGGGGGGGCGCCGATTTCCGGGGGGCGGTCCCTCCCGGTGCGGCCCTCGCCCGGAGGGGGTTCGGACGGCTGACCATGGCGGCTGTCCGGGGAGGGCTCCGGGGACGGGCGGGGGGAAACCCCGGCCCTCTTCGGCGGGGAGGTCCGTGCGACCGGCGGCTGGACCGACACGGTACCGGGCTCGGGGGGCGTCCCCGGGAGGTAAGGGCTGTCGGCCCCCGCGGAGGTGGCCGGCTCGGGCGCCCCGGCCCGCACGCCGGCCAGGGGGTCTTCCGCCGCGCCGGCGGAGGAAACGGCCGGGGCGGTTGCGGCCGCCGTCGTGTTCTGGACCGGGGGTTGGGATTCCCCGCCCCGGAGGAGAAAGACGGCCGCCACCCCAACCCCCGCCAGGACCAGGACACCCAGCCCCACCCACAGCGCCGGGCCGGCGCCCCGGCGCGACGGCGGAGCGGGTGAGGGCGTTCCCGCCACCCGGGTCTCGTACCCGCCAGGCGCCTCGTACCCTCCCGGGGGCTCGTACACCGGCGGCGCTTCGTAACCGCCGTACGTTTCCGGTGAGGGCACCGCCGGGTACACGGGCGAAGGCGACGTGCTGTAGGCGGAAGGGGGCGCTTCCGGGTAGTCGGGCCGGGCCGGCGGGGGAGAGACACCGTCCCAGTCCGGGTGCGGCGGAGGCGAGGGCGCACTGCGGGGGATGGTGGGGAAAACGAGCGTCTTCGACGGGGTCGGGTCGGACGCCGGCGGGATCGTCGGGTAGACCAGGGTCTTCCCCCGGGACGGGTCGTCATTCGCGGGGACGGCGGGGGGAATGGTGGGGTACATCAGGGTCTTCCCCTTCGACGGGTCGACCGGTCCGGGGTCGCTGCGGGGAATCACCGGGCACACCACGGTCCTCCCCTGGGACGGGTCATCCTCCCCCGACGCACCCGGCATCCCCTCGAACAGGAGCGTCCGGGCCGGCCGGGAGGGCGCCTCGTCCGGGGGGGAGCCGGCGGGACCGTCGCCGGGGTACGCGGGCCCGCCGCAAAAAGGGCAGGCCCCGCTCCGTTCGTCGTAAACCTTCCGGCATCGGTTGCACTCGATCATGTTTCACCTCGACGCAAGAGTGCGGAGTTCACGGAATCTACTATACCACTGCTTCATCCAAATTGGTGCAGGGAGGATGTCATGCGGATCATGGTTCTCAACGGGAGCCCCCGTCGGTCAGGCACGGTGGCCGCCCTTCTGAAGGCGGTGACGGAAGGTCTCCCGCCGGGCCGGGACGTGGACTGGGTGGACGTCTGCCGCCTGAACATGGCCTTCTGCACGGCCTGCATGTCCTGCCGCTCCGGCGGCGGGTGTTCGCTCCCCACCGACGACGCGCACCGTGTCGGCGAGAGGATCCGGGGTGCGGACGCCCTGGTGGTCGGCACCCCCACGCACTGGGGAAACGTCTGCGCCCCGCTCAAGCTCCTGTTCGACCGCAATGTCCCCGTCTTCCTGGGAGAGGGCCCGCGGGGTTTTCCCGTCCCCCGGCAGAAGGGGAAACGGGCCGTCATCGTGACCGCCTGCTCCACCCCGTGGCCGCTCGACGTCGTGCTGGCGGAGAGCCGGGGGGCGATCCGGGCCGTCCGGGAGGTGCTTCACTACGGGGGTTACCGGCTGGTGGGGACGCTCACCCACCCCGGGACCCGCTGCGGCCGCCCGGTCCCGGAAAAAGTGTTCGCCCGCGCCCGCCGTTTGGGAAGCCGGCTCTGAGGTCAGCTCTCCGCCCGCACGCGTTCCACCGAGAGCACGAAGAGGGTTCCGACCTTGCGCCCGTTGAGGACGGCCGGGGAGACCACGGCCGAGTCGAGGATCCGGCGGACCTTCTCCTCGTTGCGGGGGTCCCCGGAGATGTAGGTGAATTGGACGTTCCCCGCGGGGTTGACAAGGGCGGCCAGGTCCAGGCGGTCCGTCTCCGGGTTGAGGACCCCGGCATCCGCCAACTCACTCATCCGGTCGTGGTCGAACTCCGGGGCGACGAACCGCGCCGGTGCCCCGGCGGAATGGGCCTGGTGATAAAACCCGCCCGGGGAGGCGGCGATGATCTCCTTCAGGTCCCCGGGGTGGTAGAGCAGGGACGCGCTGAAGACGAACAGCAGCACCGTCAACGGGATGACGGCGGCCACGGCTTTCCAGGGGAAAGCGTCCCGCACGCCCAGCAGCCGGAAAGGGTCCGGCAGGAACCAGGCCGGCGAAGGGCGGGGGGTGGAAAAACGGACCCTCGACTTCAGCATGAAGTGAAGGACCGCCGGGGCCTTCACCGTCCCGAGCCCCCGGAGGTTCTCCCGGACGTCTGCCATGTCCTGGAAGTACTTCCGGCAGGCGGGGCACGTCTCGAGGTGCCACTCCACGGCGAAGCGTCCGTCGGGCCCCAGGGCGTCGTCGATATACCCGTGGATCATCGTCTTGATCTTGCTGCACTTCATGATACCCTCCCGAAAACCGACTTCGCCAGGAGGAAACGCAGGCGCTCCCGCCCCCGGGCGATGCGGCTCTTGACGGTCCCCACCGAGATCCCCACCCCCTGGGCGATCTCCTCGTAGGACATGCCGTCGATATCCCGCAGGACAAGGACGGTCCGGAGTTTGATGGGGAGGCCCTGCAGGCACCGCTGGACCCGCTGCTCGTCCTCGTCCTCCAGCAGGCGCTGCTCGGGGTTCTGCATCCGCTCGACCCCGTCGCGCTCGAGGCCCAGGACCGACCGGGGCTCCAGGGTGTGGATGTCCCGCATCCCGAAGATCCGCTTCGCCTTGCGCCAACGGATCTTGTTGTGGGACAGGTTGACGGTGATCCGGTAGATCCAGGTCCTCAGGGACGATTCGCCCCGGAACGTCCCGAGGTTCTTGTAAACCTTGCAGAACACGTCCTGGGACAGCTCGAGGGCGTCGTCGTAGTTGCCCAGGAGGCGGTAGGCGAGCTGGAAGACCATGTGCTTGTAGCAACGGAAGAGATCGTCGAAACGGATGTCGGTCGGGTCGAAGCCCTCGAGGTAGGCGCCGTCGTGCCGCCCGTCCGCGAGGTTCGGGGGGCCGTCCGGGTGTTCGTTTCGAGCGAGGGGCCTTCCGGGTTCCATGGTCGCCTCCTACGCCTATTATGACAGGCGTCGCCGGAAAAAGTTCCCTCTTTTCTTTCCCCCCCCCCTCTATCCCCATTTAAATCGCTATCGGTATCGCTATCGGTATCGCTATCGGTATCGCTATCGGTATCGCTATCGGTATCGGCATCGCCATCGCTATCGGCCTCGCCATCGCCATCGCAATCGGCCTCGGGAAGTCAACGTACCCGGCCCGCCGATTCCCCGAAGGGGAAAGACGTTACAGCCCGGGGCAAGCCGCGGACGCCAGAGAAACCCAACCGTATCGGAAAGCGTGACGGGCGTCCGCGGCGCCTCCCCGGGGACAGGGTCGTAGTCCTTTCACAGAGATCGCTTTGCCATCCTGGCAAACATTTCACACTCGATCATTCTATCCGTGTTTCTCACGTTCTGCGTATTCTGTGGTTCCAATTTTTCCACGGTTAAAGCCCGTTTGCGGATTATCCGTGTCTATCCGTGTTCATCCGTGGTTCTCTCCCGG